>NZ_KV831333.1:0-104252 GCF_001837075.1 Staphylococcus sp. HMSC063F05 | reverse complement strand
CTTTATTTACTTATCTTGGACCTTTTTGTCCCAGCCTCTTTCTTACAGTATGCTCAGTCAATGACTGAAATAAAAATGTAATTATTCATTTTTGAACTCTAGTATAGAATTCAAAATATAGATTGTTATCAAATATTTTACAAATTATAGAATTGGGGTCATTAAGGACTAAGAATTCTATCTCACTAAATTATCATTCTAGAACACAAAAATATTTCTAAAATGGCGGTCGGCCCAAAATGTCATCATTAAATTGTTCTGGTATTAAAATTTTACGCATTATGACTCCTAAATCACCATCATCATTTTCATGTTTAGCGTATATTTCATAACCCCGCTTTTCGTAAATGTTTAATAACCAAGGGTGCAAACGTGCTGATGTTCCTAAGGTTACCGCAGCAGCTTTTAAAGTATCGCGTAAAAATGTCTCCTCTACATATTTTAAAAGTTGACTCCCATATCCTTGTCCATCATAAGTTGGTCGTGTTGCAAACCACCAAACGAACGGATAACCTGAAATGGGTTTTACACTACTCCATGAATAGCAAACCGTAATCGTTGAAATAATTTCTTTTTCATTTTCAAGTACAAATGTAGTATTTTGTCTTAAATTATCCTTTACCATTTCAAGATCAGCGTGAACTGATGGCCAATCAATACCTAGTTCTCTTAAAGGTGTAAAAGCAATTTGCATGATGCTATGTAATTCTTCAGCATCTTGTTCATGTGCCACTCTAATATTAATATTCGACATATTTTTCACTCCTTAAGTACTGAACATCCACATGAACTATAGATTAAATTTTTTATAAGTGCTCGTCAATAAATGTTTATTATCATTTTTATAAAGTGTCAAGATTCTATTACTGATAAACAAAACCTAGGATATCTGTAAATATCCCAGGTTTTATTAACGTATAGAAGCATAAGACAGAATTCTAAATATACTAACTTTTTTTTAAATTCTAAAATGGATTTCGAGTTTGAAGTAAGGCAACGTAACTACAGGACTAAAGCCCCACTCATCTTCTCTATTTCATGATTTCATCTCTTTAATCTATATATCATTTCAATGATGCAATAATACTTTGTAATTTAAACACTTTCAACATGAAGCAAGACATCCATTTCTAGCACATGAAGATGTCAATATTATAAAGACTAGTGATTAAATCTCAATTACTTAATAGTCCTCTATGGTTGGAGGCTGTCACGTTTACCGTTCAAATATGCATACACTAATCCAATAAAGATACCTCCACCGATATAGTTTCCAAGGAATGCAAAAACAATATTTTTTAGCACACCCAACCAAGATAATCCATCCATATTAAAGAACATCATACCTGCATATAATCCAGCGTTAAAAACAACGTGTTCGTAACCCATAAATACAAAGACAATCACTCCACAAGCTATAAAGAATGCTTTGGCTAGTCCCTCTTTAAACTGCATTGAAATAAAAATACCGATATTAATAAAGAAATTACAAAATATACCTTTAATCAAAATATTTAACCAAGTCGATTCTACTGTTTTTTTATGTACTAATGCTGTTAAACTATCTGTCATTTCTGGCGTCATAACATGTGCATATTTCATTAGAAAAAATAAAATAAATCCACCTAAGATATTACATATAAAACAGAAAATAAAAATCCATATCATTTTACTTACACTAATTGCTTTATAATACCAACCAACAGTCAGATACATAAAATTACTAGTTAATAATTCAGAATTGGTTAACACAACTAATACGAGACCTAAACTAAACGCAATAGCTCCCATCAAATTGATTAATCCGTCATTATGCGTTGAAGCGAATTGTGTTTTAATTGCTAACATAAAAACTGTAACTATTGATAATAGAAAACCAGCCATGATAGCTTTCAACGTATATCTCATGGGTGTTTGTTTCGCCATCACTTGTTTAATTTGTGCCTGACCAACGATATTCTGAATAATAGGTTTTGTTGCATAAGTATCTTCAATACTTTTGTTGTTCTTGAACATGTCTTCTCATCCTATCCACATTAATATTTTCACACTTATTATATAAGTAAGAATGACATATGTGTATATTAAATTTTATTTATAAGATATAGAAATTTTCAAAAAAGTTTATATACATAGCATTTTCAATATTTAAACAATATAACTGAAAACTTTATGACATTTCATCAAAGTGTAATGATTTACTCAAATTTTTTCACGTTTCTTTGATTAGGTATACGATCGAGGTTTATATCACTTTTGATTTAGTAATTTCTCTAACTGATTAAGTGTTGAATTCATACCTGTTTCTACACCCATGTCTATCGCTTGCTGAGCGGCACTTTCAATTGGAAAAGTCGATGTCGATGTTACAGTAGTCTTTCCTTTTACTTCTTCAAAATTCAAAGTGATATGCATACCAGGCATACTTGTGTCTTTTTCCCCTTTTGACGTAGCAAAATAGTCTAAATACTCTATATAATATGGTGCATCCACTTGCAGATATTCAGCAATAGTATAACTTATCATCTGAGGAGCTTGAATAGCATAAAAAGCGCTTCCTCCTTTCGTAGCATTAAAATCATAAACTGTGACAGATGCGTCTTGAGGATGAAACCATTGTTCAAATAGTTCTCGCTTTGTATAAGCATCAAATACCTTATTAATTGGTGCACTAAAAGTTCTATTAAAAATAATCTTATTTTTCTTTTTTTCTATCGTCATATATGTACCTCACATTTTAAAGAATCGATTGCCTCAATATTAACAAAAATAATACGCTTAAGATAATTTCATTAATTCTAAAATATCGAAGAAGTTTCAGAAAAACATCACGCTTAATTTATAGTTCTCGTTGCTAAAAACAAATTAAATATGGTTAATACACACCCATTTTTGAATTAGCAAGTGACTGTCAAAATTAAAAAACACCCGAGACAATGATTAGTCTCAGGCATTTTAAATAAATAAAGATTTATATATATTAACTACTATTACAGATACTTTCACTTTTCGTTTTCTAGCAACATCTCGTAGCTAGAAAAGTCATATGGATCTTCAACCTTGTTATCATTAACAAACGCTGTAGGTGTTTGCTTGATGTGATTTTTCTTCGCAATTTGTTGATCTTCCTTGGCTTTTTTCCACGAGATGGAACCTTTAGTTTTATAATCAGTCTTTATTTTTTTCTTTTTGTCATCACTGATACTTAATTTATCAATTTGCTTATCAACAAGACGTGTTGTAATCCATTGCTTATGTTCATCTTTTTGTTGATTAAACATTAATTTCTGAAATTCAAGTGACTTCTTGGGAGCATAATGATTTACCGCATGCTGCGCTCTTGAACCTACAATTGAATCTTTTCCTAAGAATGCCAAATTCACATATTGATATTTAATTTTGTTTGTATCAATATACTTCTTCTTAAGCTTTGGCATCACGCGATCTTCTGTTTTTTTACAATAAGGACACTTATAATCACCGTATATTACCACTACAGGTTTGCTATTATTAGAATGCTTTGGAGAGTCCATTGGACCTGAGCAACTGTATAGCAAAACCATACATAAAATCATCAATAATCCGATTAATTTTTTCATCGTTTCTCCTTTTCCTAAAACGATTAATACATATTCTCTTCTTTATAGTCAGGCTCATGAGATTGGTAGTATGCTTTTGCATTAAAGTCTTTATTATAATATGCTTTTTTATCTTTAAATTCATAAGTATAGTAACGCGCTTCAGCATCATCACTAAGTGGTTTATACTCCAATACAACATATTTTCCTTTGTCAAACACATAAATATTGGCATCTTTTTTATCAAAATGTTTAACTTCATCACCTGAATCGTTTTTAGCAATTTTTTGTTGCTTTTTCTCTTGTAGTTTAACCGCTTTATCTATTTTGTCTGCGTACTCGTGACTCATGCAACCTGCTAATAATAAAGTTAGTACACTAACCCCGACTAATAACTTCTTCAACATACTCACTCCTACTCACTCTATCTATATCTATGTCATGGACTTCAAGTTAATCTCTTTTTACACTTAACATATCAAACGATGTCAATATTTCTTTAGCTCTACGTTTACAATTAGCATGTTATTTAATCTAAGCAATTCTTTCAACTTAAATTTTATCACATTCTCTTTAGAGGTACGATCTTCATTAACTTAATTTTTTATACCTCTTACTTTTTAAATCTATTCTCTTTTAAATAAAACGGCCTCATACGAAAGTATGACACAATTTTTTATGTTATGATGTGTAAGGATGTTTAGGGTTTGGTAATATATATCATGACGATAAAACATGGAAATTGACTTAGAGGTGAAGAAATATAATGAAATTTGTAAATTTAACTTCTGAAGAATTCGAGCAATTTACTTCAGAAAATTTCTCGCATTATACACAATCCAGTATACATTATAATAATAGATCGAAAACAAAAGGTGACGTACATTTAGTGGGAGTTAAAGATGGTCAAGAAGATGTCATTGCTGCGTGCTTATTAACAGAGGCACGTTCTTTAAAATTCTTTAAGTATTTTTACACACATAGAGGACCAGTCATGGACTTTAACAATTTAGTTTTAGTTCGCTTCTTTTTTAAATCACTTACTGCTTATTTAAAAAAACACAATTGTTTATATGTACTCGTTGACCCTTATGTATTAGAAAATTTACGTCAACCTAATGGAGAAATCATTGAATCCTTTGATAATCGCGCATTGATTAAAACAATGGAAGAATTAGGTTACAAACACCAAGGATACACTGTAGGTTATGATACAATGAGTCAAATCCGCTGGTTATCAGTACTTAACCTTAAAGATAAATCTGAAGATCAATTATTAAAAGAAATGGATTACCAAACACGTCGAAATATTAAAAAGACTTATGAAATGGGTGTTAAAGTTAAAACATTACCCATTGAAGAAACAAATACATTTTTTGAATTATTCAAAATGGCTGAAGAAAAACATGGCTTTAAATTCCGTGAAGAGCCTTACTTTGTTGAGATGCAAAAAACTTATGAAGATCATGCTATGTTAAAACTTGCTTACATCGATTTACAAGATTATTTAGATACGTTGCAAACTAAACATCAAAACCTTAATCAACAACTAAAAGATGTTGAAAAAACATTAGAAGAAAATCCAAATTCTAAGAAAAATAAAACGAAACATACACAAGTCAAACAACAATTCGATAGTAATGCGCGTAAAATCAGACAAACTAAAGAGAAAATAGCAGAAGAAGGTCAAGTTCTTCATCTTGCTGCAGCATTATATATATATAATGATCACGAAGTGTATTACTTATCAAGTGGCTCTAACCCTAAATATAATGCTTATATGGGAGCATATCGATTACAATGGGATATGATTCAATTTGCAAAAGAACATAATATCGATAGATATAATTTCTACGGTGTTACCGGAGACTTTAGTGAAAATGCTGAAGATGCTGGCGTTCAAAAATTTAAAGAAGGATTTAACGCTAAAATTTATGAATATATTGGTGATTTTATCAAACCAATTAAACCACTATTTTATAAAGTAAAACAAGAATTAGAAAGTCGTAGATAATTATTCATTAGCAAATAGGAATCGAATTCTAATCAATTCGATTCCTTCAACATAGATAAAAAACTAAATATTAATGCACATGAGTTTAAGTCATTGACTTTCTATACACTTAAAGGAGAGGCTGGGACATAATTCCTAGTGAAATAGCCAGTAAATGAGTTTTCATAAATTCATTTACTGGCTTCTTTATTTACAATACTTCGTATTGTTTTCTCGCTTTCTTATCGGACAGCTTCAGCCTGTAGTCTTCAGCTTGTCCTGTTCCCTCAAGAGTCTCGCCAAAATACTTTATATTCATATGTAATTTTACATTAAAATACTTTGAAAAATAAGGCCCTTACGTACAATTTAATAAATACCAATAAACAAAATTAACGAGGTGCCTTATGTATAAAGATTATAACATGATTCAACATACTCTACTAATGGGAACTTCAGTTCTTATCCCCACAAATGATATTTCACGACATGTAAATGATATTGCAGAAACAATTCCCGATACTGAATTCGATGAATTCAGACATCATCGTGGCTTAATATAAGAAAAGTAACAGCTCAACGAGCTGAAAATCATCAAAAAAATTATAAAAAAGACAATTTCTATATTATTTCAATAGAAATTGTCTTTATTTACTTATCTTGGACCTTTTTGTCCTAGCCTCTCCATTTCTATAATATTACTATTCTATTTTTCATTAATCACATTTAAAAATCGCTGAAGCTCTTCTGTTTTGGGGTGATTAAATATATCTTCAGGCGTACCTTGTTCTGCAATGACGCCCTCATGAATAAAAGCAATTTGATTGGAAACTTCTTTGGCAAAACGCATCTCGTGAGTCACAATGACCATTGTCATACCTTCGTCAGCCAATTCTTTAATGACTTTTAATACATCATTGACCAATTCAGGATCAAGTGCAGATGTTGGCTCATCAAATAACATCACTTTAGGATTCATGGCTAATGCACGAGCAATTGCGACACGTTGTTGTTGCCCTCCTGATAAAGCATGCGGCCGTTGATCTTTAACATGTACCAATCCAACCTTAGCCAATAAATTCATTGCTTCTTCATTAGCCGTTGCTTTATTCATCTTTTTAACTGTTATAAGACCTTCCATAACGTTTTCTAATGCAGATTTATGTGGAAATAAATTATAATTTTGAAAAACCATTCCTGATTGTTGTCTTACTTTAATTTGAGATTTCTTATCTTTAGTGTTATATGTCATGCCATTAACATACACTGTACCTTCAGTAGGTATCTCTAAAGCATTAATCATTCTAAGTAAAGTTGTTTTACCTGAACCTGAACGTCCAATTAGTGTCACAACTTCACCTTGATTAATTTTCAAATCAATACCTTTAATCACTTCAGTTTCATTAAAAGACTTATGGATATGAGACAATTCAATCATGAGCGATACCCTCTTTCAATGCGTGATTCATACCATCCTTGGATAATTGAGATGATAAAACATACGACCCAATACATTAAAGCTACTAACAAATAAATAGTTAGATACTCATACGTTGTCGAAGCAACTTCTTGTGCCTTTCTAAACATCTCTGCAACAAGAATAAATCCAAGTAATGATGTATCTTTAATTAAACTTAAAAATGTGTTTCCTAGTGCTGGTATAGATACACGAATAGCTTGTGGTAAGATAATACGTTGCACAGTTTGTCTATAGTTCATACCTATAGAATAAGCCGCTTCTGTTTGTCCTTTAGGAATAGACAATATACCTCCTCGTATAATTTCAGAAGCATAAGCACCAACATTTAAAGATAAACCAATGACTGCAGCAATAACAGGTGCAAGTGTCCATTGATTATCAGCATTGTTAGTTACCAATCTTCCAAGCTCCGGTATACCATAAAAAATAATAAATAACTGTACAATCATAGGTGTACCACGAATAATTGATACATAGACACGCGCAATACCTCTAAGCAATTTACTGGTTGATATACGCATAAGTGCAGTAAACAATGCAATGATTAAACCTAGAATGAAAGTGACCAAAGTAATAGGGATTGAGTATTTCACCAATCCCTCTAACATTGGACCAAATGCTTGTTTGGCTGCATCTAATGCATGTTGTTGTTCATTATTCAGGTTTAGAAACATCTTGACCAAACCATTTCTTACCAATTTTAGCTAATTCACCATTATCTCTAATTTTTTCTAGGCCTTTATTAAATTTCTCAATCGTTTTTTCATCAACCTTCTTAGAGAATGCAAATGCTGATTTATTTTGTTCTGCATGTCCTTTGATTGCTTTAATTTTAGCATTAGGCTTTTGTTTTCTGTAATCTAAGTAAGATAAACTGTCGTTAAATGTACCATCTACACGTTTAGATAATAGTAAGTCCATTGATTGATTAAATCCATCTACCTTAGTAATGTCCGCACCCTTATCTTTAGCCAATTGACCATAATTAGACGTAAACGTTTGTGCTAACTTTTTACCTTTTACATCATTGAATGATGTAATATCTTTTTCATTTTCACGAACAACAAGTACAGCACTTGAATATGTGTAAGGTTCAGAGAATTTATATTTTTTCTCTCTATCTTTATTCACACCCACTTGATTTGCAATAACATCAAAACGACCAGCATCTAATCCTGCAAACATTGAATCCCATGACGTTTCATTAAACTTAAGTTTAAGATTTTCTTCTTTTGCAACTGCTTTAATCACATCAATATCATAACCTGTTAATTGATCTTTTTTATTATGGTAAGTAAAGGGCGCATATGTACCTTCCGTACCAACTCTTAACGTATCCTTGTCTTTACTGCTTGATTGATTATCTTTATTGTTAGATGAATTGTTGCCACAGGCTGCTAAAACAAAAACAAGTGCAACAATGCAAAGTAAAAGTCTTTTCATTTAATCAAACCCCTTATTCTTATTATTCTAATCGGAATAAAAATATTTTATCCCGTTATTACATAATAGTCAATAAAGAGTTACTTGCTAATAAGTGTTCAGAAAGTTCAAACTCTATTAACTATTATTTTAAACGATTTACAAATCGTAATAATTACTATTTACAAATAACTTAATTTCTTTCATAATAGTGTTATACAAGGAGGAAGATAAAATGAAACAGAATTTACAAACAGCAAGACGCAACCTCAATAGTCCTAATATCAAAACACGAAAACGTGCTTTAAAAATAATAAAACAGCATCAACGTTCGAAATAAATGTAACATTCGTCAATTATTTTAATTTAATTCGCTCAATAACCTAGGTTTCATAAATTTATCTATAATTTAATTGTTTTAAATATCACTTCACACAAAAAACAAGCCATTCAATGAAATCAATACTGACCATTGAATGGTTTATTTATTATGATATGAAAATATTTTAAACTATATACATCTTGTTATAAATAATATTTATCCTTAACAACTAAATCATCTGTGAGTTCATATACTAGCGGTGCACCCGTTTTAATTTCATATCCGACGATATCTTCTTCTGATAAACCTTCCAAATACTTAATTAATGCGCGAATGGAATTTCCGTGGGCCGAAACAAGTACAGTTTTATCATCTAATAGGTGTTGTGAAATATGATCAGTCCAGAACGGAACAACTCGTTCTAATGTATCTTTCAAACTTTCACAATAAGGCATCATACGGTGATCAATATGTTGATAACGACGATTTTTTAAATATGCTTCTCGTTGTTCTTCACTTTCTCTAGGCGGACGTACATCATATGAGCGTCTCCATTGATGCACCTGATCTTCCCCCCATTTTTTTCTCGCATCATCTTTATTTAAACCTTGTAAACCACCATAATGTCGTTCATTTAAACGCCAACTTTTATAAACAGGAATCCACTGTTGGTCAGAACCTGCTAAAATATATTGTGTTGTTTCTAAAGCTCTAGTGAGTAAAGAGGTAAACGCAATATCAATTTCAATTTGATTGCCGTAAATTTTTTTACCTGCTGATTGCGCCTCTTCAATTCCTTGTTTTGATAGTTTGACATCGGCCCAACCTGTAAATAAATTTTTCGCATTCCATTCACTTTGTCCGTGCCGACATAGTATTAATTTTGGCATAAATCAAAACTTCCTTTCTATAATCTAAATGTAGTTACAATGAATTAACTACAAATCCATTTAAATATCAGTCAATGTAGTAATTCCATTAAAATAGTACAAGTAATAAATTGTTTCTTTTTTTCTCTCCTTATTTTTATTATAGAACTATAATTCTTAATTTCCCAGTAATGATTCTGGTTTAAAATAAAAAAGTCAACCACTACCTTATGGTCAGGTAATGATTGACTTCTTATATATTTTATTTTACTTCGTCTTTTGTAGTATAGGGTTCTGGATGTACATATACAGACGAAATTCCTTTATTATGCAAATGAATTTCAACTTTATCACAAATCTGATGTGCTTCATAAAGTGAAAGATAAGGATCTACTACAATGGTCACATCAATAAAGATACTACTTCCATGATATCTACCTTTAATATTATTAACATCAATTACATCTTCAACTTCTAATATGTCTAATCTGTATTCTTCTAAATCTTGTTCATTGAAACCATCACTTAGAGTAAAAATCGACTCTTTAAAAATTCCAAAACCTGTATACACGATTAATAAACCTAAAATATTTGCCAATATAATATCGATAATTGGAAATCCAATTTGTGTGAACATTAGACCAATGGCAGTGCCAATACTGACTAAACTATCAGATAAATTATCTTTAGCTGCTGATTTTAATGAGCTACTTTTCGTTCTTTTAGATAATCGATAATTAATAGCAAAGACACATAACATCACAAGTCCACTGATCATACTTATAATAATAGTAATAAAGTTAGGAATATGTGAATCATGTGTAAACAATCTCGGAAAGTTTTCTATAATAACTTGTATTCCCACAAACATGATAATGAATGATACTAGCAATGTGGAAATATTTTCAGATTTTAAGTGCCCATATGGGTGGTTTTGATCAGCAGGTTTAATAGAGATTTTAAGTCCGACAATAACTGCTACTGAAACTAAAATGTCTGTCATGTTATTTAAAGCATCCGCTCTAACTGCCGCCGAATCATAAACATATCCAGTCATATATTTCGCAATAGAAAGTATAATATAGATGACTAAACTAAGAAATGCACCTCGTTGCGCTAACTTCAAATTTTCATTTTGAGTCACCTTCACTTACCACCTTTATTTTTTGCTAATATTAGTATGAATTATCAGTTCCACAATGACAACGTTTTTTTATTTCTACATTTTTTATATTCCCCATCTAATTATTTCATTAGATATGCCTAAAAAAATACTTTCCTTCACTTCATTATTTATTCATTTAAAAATAAGCCTTGTACATATATGAATATGTAAAGACTTATATACATTAAATTTTTCTAAATACGAATTGGTAAATATTTGAAAAAGAAATTCAATTCATCTTAAAGGAAAAATAGTGCTTATGATTACGTTAAACTTTATCTCTAAGTAACCACTTAGAAAGTATGAATGTCACTGGGATTGTAATGATTAGACCCGCAAAAGGTGCAATTTCTGAAGCGATATTCAACCACTTTACGAATATATATAATAATAACGTTTGCATTCCCATATTAACTATCTGAGTGATAGGAAATCTTAAAAACTTTTCTATTGTAGGTTTTACTTTATATACAAAATAACAATTTAAATAATATGAAATAATAAAACTTACAATAAATCCAACAATGTGACTAACCATATAATTCACATGTAACACCTTTAACAAAAATAAGTATGTTATATAGTAGTTAAAGGTATTAATTCCACCAACTATGATAAACTTTATAATCTCATAATGTATTCGGGTTAACTTCATAATATTTCCCCTTTGAACAGTTATTGTTTTGTACCATATGGGACTACTTTAAATGTGATGTCTTTGGGCAAATCATAATAGTGTTTGAAATCTTGAAATTGTTCCTTCGACTTTGGTGTAGTCATATGAGTATATCGCTCAAATGGTAATCTTTCCAATGTTATTTTCTGATGGCGATGATGTTGTGTTATTTGTTCTTTAATGAAGTCTATTCTGTGCACACTACTAATATGTATAAAAGTAAATCCAATCATCATAATGATGCTGATGATAATCGCAAATATTTTAATTATATGTTCAAGTTGTTTAAATAGCACATCACATTGCTGAATTAAACAAAGTAATATCACGATCCATAAAGTATAAATAAAATAAAAATTTCTATAACTTATAGGCGTCACAAATAAAAGTGGCAAAACAGATGAAGCCATAGCTATAAAACTCCCCATCACAATCATTCTTATGTATCTTTGCTGTATCATTTTAAACACAACGTATATCACACTTATCATGTAAATGAAGCAAATCGTTGTATTCAAAACGGCTATAGAAAATGAAGCTTTATATAATTCAAAATGAAATTGATTGTAAACGAAGATCTTATAAACAGGTAAAGTAATTAAACCTAAGAGTAGTGGTATTTTAATATAAACTCTCATATGCTTCAGGCTTTTATTTTGCTTAAGTAAAACTATACTTACTATTGATATCACGGTAAGAATAATCATTTGATTAATAAACATATATTCTGGTACAAGCTTAAATAACGTCACACCTGCTTTATGTATCATTCCATGACTATCGGAAATTGAATAATGCGTATTTAATCCATCCTTAATTAAAAAATAATTGAAGTTTAAAAACATTATAATGTTACCTATACAACTAAGCATAAATCCTACAATTAAGAAATAACTGGGTCTTTTTTTAACAAAGAAATAGACTACCATTCCTATTAAAATAATTAAGCTATTAGCGATGGAAAGATTCTCCAAGAAGAATTGTCCAAACAAACTTACTAATAAAAATACCCATAATTGCATTTCAGAAACTGTATCGTGCGACTCAATCATTTTAACTACCGTAAAAAGAATAAAAAGTGATAGGACTGTAGCAGGTATATAACTAAAAAATCCAGTAAACCACCCGTAAGTTTCGCTATAAATTGTATTAGGTACAGTAACCATTAACACAAAACTCAAAATAAAATAAATACGATTCGTATGTAATTGAACCATATAAGCAACTAAATAGATAACTAAAAACGAAGTTATCGCATATATTAAAGCTCTTATTATGATATTATGTACGGCAATCCATTCAAATAAATGTCCTAAATAACGACCATTTTCTTGAGTCAAATATTGACTTAGATTAACTTTATATGCATGCCAATCCGTAGTTGATAATGGTGTTAGAATTGCCATTATAAGATAAAAGATAAAAATTCCTATTAACCAAAAAAATGATTCATATTGTTTTAAGTTATTCATTGTTGACCTCTCTGTTCTTCATGATGTAATTCAAAACTAACATTTAAACGATTATCATGTTTATTCTCTTTTTTATGTGATTCATTCAATTATCTACTGAAAATATATAGACATTTATTGAAACTTTAATCATATTAATATATACATATTGCTCATCGTCAATTTTATATTCTTATTATTATACAATTCACGTATGATTTCCATTTTAATTATCAAGATTTCTTTAGTTTAATTTCATTTTTGGATAGAATAAATATAAACCAATTGTTTAGGAAGTGATATAAATGTCACCATATAAAGTTATCATTGCACCTGATTCTTTTAAAGAAAGTATGTCGGCGAAGGAAGCTGCTTTAGCTATTAAAGATGGATTCCAAGAGGTGTTCGATTCCAGTACAATATATGACATTATTCCTATGGCTGATGGTGGCGAGGGAACAACCGAAGTATTGAAAGAAGCCTTAAATGCTACCTCTTATTGTGTAGAAGTAAAAGATCCACTTAATAGAAATATCATGGCTAGTTATGCGAGAAGCGACGAACACCAAACAGCTATCATTGAAATGGCAGCTGCTTCAGGACTAGCATTATTGAGTAAAGATGAAAGAGATCCATCTATTACAACTTCGTACGGTACCGGCCAACTCATTAATGATGCACTTAATCACGATGTTAATAAAATTATTTTAGGAATAGGTGGAAGTGCCACGAATGATGGTGGTGTAGGAATGTTAAAGGCTTTAGGTGTCTCTTTTAAAGATAAAAACAATCAAGAGATTCGCGATGGAGGTTTAGCCCTATCTCAAATAGAATACATTGATATTACTCGTATAAACCCACGATTGAAAGATGTGAATATTAAAGTAGCCTGTGATGTAACTAATCCATTATTAGGAGACAATGGAGCAACAATAGTTTATGGTCCACAAAAAGGCGCTCAGCAAAAGATGATACCAAAGTTGGATTCCGCATTACGTCACTATCATGATAAAATTGAAAGAGAATTAAATATGAATGTAAAAGATATCCCGGGCGCTGGTGCTGCAGGAGGCATGGGAACAGCGTTAATTGCGTTTCTAAACGCTGAATTACGTCCTGGAATTGATGTAGTTCTTGAAGAGATTCAATTTAAACAAAGAATAAAAGATGCGAATTTAGTTGTTACTGGCGAAGGTAAAATGGATAAACAAACAATCTGTGGCAAAACACCCATTGGCGTAGCTAAAGTTGCAAAATCATATGATATACCCGTCATTGCTATTTGTGGTAGTTTAGGAAAAGATTACGAAGCAATTTATCACCACGGTATCGATAGCGTGTTTAGTATCATGGAACGTCCATGCCACCTTGACGAAGCTTTGAAAGAAGGCGCACTTCATGTTAAACATACAACAACAAATATCGCACGACTTTTACAATTAAAAATTGAAAACTGATTGAGCGTAATTATTAAATGAGGTGACAATATGAAAAGAACAGATAAATATAGAGATTCATACAAATATGATGACCAATATCAAAATCATCGTAAACGTTCAGAAGAAGATATGTATCGACAACATCAAGAGTCCCAACAGAGAGCAAATTCAAATCGTGCAACACAAAGTGAAAATGATAGAGAGTATGAAAATCATCCTGAACGTTATTACAATGGAAGAGACTATCGACGTGAGCAGCAATTGGAAGAAGAAAATGAAAAATCAAGCAAAACTAAAAAATGGCTGATTGCAATCATAGTTATTTTACTCATTATTGTAGCTATCTTTATCACGCGTGCAATTATCAATCATAATAATGATAAAGTAAGTAATGACCCTAACGTTTCACAAAACTATAAAAAAGAAGTTGAAAATCAAAACGACGACATTAATCGACAAGTTGATTCAGCCAAAAGCGATATAAAAAATAAAAAGGACACCCAATCCCAAATTGATAAACTACAAAATCAAATTGATCAATTAAAACAAAATGAAGAAACTAATGCGGATTCTAAATTCACAAAATTTTATCAAAACCAAATCGACAAACTGAAAAATGCAAATAACGCTCAACTTAATAACGAAAATCAAAGTAAAGTTAACAACATGCTTGAAGACATCAATACAAAATTTGATAGTATTAAAGCTAAACTAGAAAATATCTTGAATGGATCAAATTCAGGAAACTAAAGGCATGAGACTTCAAACTAAATATCTACAAATCCTTAAGAATCTGGGACATTAATGCTTGTCTCGGGTTCTTTTTTATCATAGACAGTCGGTGATTGAATGACATATATACATATTTACCATTTTTTCATTGACCAACATTACGTTGACAAAATTATCAATGCCTATTTGATAATACTCTTCTTTTTTTATTTGTGTAAGCTGATTACTTTTTTATGTAAAACGTATATAATAGATGCTATAACTTTTCTAGGAGAATAATGATGATGACTACAAGTTCCAAACACTTATCTAAAATATTAATCGTTATACTTGGCGTTATGACTGCATTTGGTCCTTTGACTATTGATATGTACGGACCATCTTTACCTAAAGTTCAGCATGCGTTTGGTTCATCAATTTCAGAAATACAACTTACATTATCCTTTGCTATGATAGGTTTAGCTATTGGTCAATTTGTATTCGGGCCACTATCAGATGTATTAGGTCGTAAAAAAATGGCACTCATTTTATTGATTGGATATTTAATAGCCTCATTATTATCAGTTTTTACAGTTCATTTAACAATATTTTTAATTATCCGTTTAATTCAAGGTTTAGCAGGAGGTGGTGCAATCGTCATAGCCAAAGCTTCTATTGGAGATAACTATGACGGAGACGAATTAGCAAAATTTTTAACTTCTCTTATGGTCATAAACGGTATAATCACCATCATTGCTCCACTGTTAGGTGGCCTCGCTTTATCTATTGCAAGTTGGAGAATGATTTTTATATTTTTAACAATCATTACCTTAATAGTCATCTTAGGCATTTTATTAAAGATGCCAGTTGGGCCCCATCAAGAACAATCTCAGTTAAATTTTAAAGCAATATTTAAAGATTTTGGTCTGTTATTAACAAAACCCACCTTCGTTATTCCGATGTTATTGCAAGGATTAACTTATGTCATGTTATTCAGTTATTCGTCAGCCGCACCTTTTATTTCACAAAAGATGTATCATATGACACCACTTCAATACAGTGCAATGTTTGCTATTAATGGAGTGGGTTTGATAGTCGTCAGTCAGATAACCGCTATTATAGTAGAAAAGGTAAGCCGATATGCGATGCTCATATATTTAACAATCATTCAAATGTTAGGTGTTGTAATTTTAATATTTACTTTAACATTACATCTTCCATTGTATGTTTTACTTATTGGCTTTTTTATTAATATATGTCCAGTCACTTCTATAGCACCACTTTGTTTTTCTATGGCAATGGCTGAACGCACAGGTGGAAGTGGCAATGCTTCAAGTTTACTTGGCCTATTCCAATTTATTTTAGGAGGCCTCATTTCTCCCCTAGTTGGTTTGAACGGTCAGCATGATATGTCCCCGTATCTAATTATTATTAGTGCGACAGCTGTTTTACTTATTGCACTACAAATTATTTATTTCAAATTATTTATGAAAAACACATAGTTATTCGTAAACCAAAATATAGGAGTGAACTGACAATGTAGTATAATTAAGTTCCACTCCTATTTTCTATTTTAATAGGACCCATAGACTTATAATTCTAAATTTATATTTTGTAGTGTTTAAATGAGCACTCCTATTTTCACTTCAATTTTCATTCCCTTGACAATTTTAATACTAATTCTTCCCTTTCTACTCTGAACATCCGATGAAAACGCTCATTTCAAGTTTGTCTACATCAATTTTGTATACTAAATAAATCGCACGTTATATAATATAATTTATCAAAGTTATTAGAGGATACATTTTATGAAGATAATTTTACCAGTAAAGCCTATAAGTCAACTATTCCCTATCCCTTTTGTAATGGGGTGTGAGGGAGTATCCGCAGCGATGCTATTACAATTTAATAATTACGATATTAAAGCAACACAAATTATGAGTCATTGGCCTAAACATCCAACCAATCCCTACAAAGGCTATGTTGGTCATCCTTTGTTAGTTAAATTTGGCCATCATCAAACAATATTTCCTGATGCTTTTGCGCCATTTCTTAAACAATATGATTCTCGAATTGTAGATGGTACAGGTACATCATTAAATCAACTTGAAAAATTTATCGACAAAGGTCAGCCGGTGATCATTTATCATACTAGTTTGGGTTCTAAACCGCTTCGACGTGTATTTCATTTCGACAATCAACCAACAAAACTAGTCTCAAATATTCACGTTACTTTATTGATAGGGTATGATGATGACTATTATTATTATATTGATCCGTTATGGAGTCGTTTATCAAAATTTGTTATTTTCCCATCTATTATTCCTAACTCTAAACAAATCATTAAAATTAAAAAGCACACTTTGGAAAATAGTTATAATGCCCCAGGAAAAAAATGCATATATATCGATAATTAATAATAAAGCCTCTAGAGACTGTTTAAATTCAGTTTCTAGAGGCTTTATTAAATAAGTTGATACTAAATATCAAAATCGACTAAAGCATGATTTATTTCATATGCTATATCATCTGTCATCCATTGTCTTTGATATCCTAAGCACGGACATATATATAATATGTTATTTTCAACAAGTTTTTTTCTAAAATGAACATGCCCCATTATACTAAATCGAATAGGGTAATTTCTATAAATAGTATCAAAATCATGAGTACCAATAAATGCATTAAAAAAGTCAAAAATACGATGAGGCGTTGGTACTACGAATTGAGGATGTGTTACAACGTGCGTAACTAAAATAATTTGACGTGGGCTTACATTGTTAATGTCTTTTTCCACCTCTTGAGCAGCTAAAAGGGATAGTTGCGGGTCTGATAATGACCAATCTGTTCTTACTTTATCTTGCCAAGTTGCACCATAATGTTTACCACTTGCTATTTTTTGCTGAGAAAAACGATGATCTGCATAGCTATAATCATACCAACCGACATGGCCTACAATTGCATATTGATCATTAATAATGATTGGATTGCCGATCAAGCATTCCTCTTTTGAGCGAAAGAATGATAGTATTTCTGTTGAAGTTTTATCTGCTTGGTCAGACCATAAATCATGGTTTCCCGGAACAAAATAAGTAGGTATCCCGCTTAATTCTTGAATGCTTTGAATAAAATCGTAACTTATCCTATAGTCATTAGATATATCCCCTGCTATGATAAGTAACTCAATAGACCTTTGTTTAATCACCTGACAAAGCTTTTCTAAATATATTTCAGGATTTAAGTGTGGATGACGGTCAATGTGTAGGTCAGAAATAGTACCTATTTTCATCTTCTCAATCCTCATTTCTCTTTATAATAACTTACATTATTACACAGAGATAAATGAAAGTTAATTCATGTGATTATTTATCATTATACTTGCTATTTGTAAAATAATGTCTATAATTAAGCATAATTTTTAATATAAAGTTTACATTTATCGTATTTCATAATTTTTTATTACAAGGTTATAACTATTAATGTAAGATACCATATTAATACATATATCCACTTATATTTCTGAAAATTCTTGCTTTTTTAAAATATGTTGGATAAGATAAATTTTGAGTAAACGCTTTCATATTCGTATCCCTAAGGAGGAAGTTGATGGCAAAACAACTACAAAGAGAGTTGAATAATAGGCATATTCAATTAATTGCTATAGGTGGCGCTATAGGAACTGGTTTATTTTTAGGTTCAGGACAAACAATTTCTCTAACCGGACCTTCATTACTCTTTACTTACATGTTGATAGGTATAGTGTTATTTGCTTTTATGAGAGCTCTTGGTGAATTATTATTAAGTAACTCTAAATTTAATTCATTCGTAGATATTGCAAATGAATACCTTGGTCCATTTGGTGGATTTGTAATTGGGTGGACCTATTGGGTTTGTTGGATTGTCTCTAGCATGTCGGACCTCACTGCGATGGGACAATATTTTGCTTATTGGTATCCACAAGTCCCACACTGGTTGACAGTACTATTTATTGTACTCCTACTTATATCATTTAATTTGCTTGGCGCCAGATTATTTGGAGAACTTGAATTTTGGTTTTCTATAATTAAAGTCGTTACAATTATTACGATGGTTATTGTAGGTTTAGTTCTGATTTTTTTATCATTTAAAACAGAATATGGACATGCTTCTTTTGGTAATTTGATACATCATGGCGGGATGTTTCCACATGGTGCAGCTGGATTTTTAATGTCCTTCCAAATTGCTGTATATTCATTTATCGGTATAGAACTTATAGGAGTCACAGCTGGCGAAACAAAAAATCCAGAAAAAACAATTCCTAAAGCAATAAATAACGTTCCTATACGAATTTTATTATTTTATATAGGTGGTTTACTTGTAATCATGTCTGTCATTCCATGGTTTAAAGTTGATCCTGATAGTAGTCCGTTTGTTAAATTATTCACACTAATTGGTGTTCCCTTTGCTGCTGGCATAGTTAATTTTGTTGTTTTAACAGCAGCAGCATCTGCAACAAATAGCGGAATATATTCTAATAGTAGAATTTTTTATTTGGTTTAGCGAAACAAGGTTTAGGTCCTAAAGTATTGACAAAAACTAATTCTAATGGTGTACCTTATCTCTCAATGTTAGTATCTTCAATAACATTGTTAATCGCAGCTTTATTAAATTTTGTTTTCCCAGATGCTATTAAATTATTTATTTATGTAACGACACTATCTACCGTCCTATTCCTTGTAGTATGGGGAATGATTATCGTTTCTTACATCGCATACGTAAAGAAGAATCCTGAACAACATCAATCAAGTGCATTTAAATTATGGGGCGGAAAAATTATTGCCTATATTGTGTTATCTTTTTTCATATTTATCTTTATTTTGCTATTCTTTAGCAAAGATACTAGAGTAGCTATTTTTATTTCACCGTTATGGTTTATCTTCTTATTCTTTTATTATAAGAAATACAAGAATAATGCTGAATCTTTAGCCGATAGACAGCGACATTAAAGTAAATTGTGATTAAACTTAATTATAAGCTATGACTCTAAAATATTAATCATCAATATTTATAAAATATATATTATCTCAAAGCGAATATACTCATTATAATAAGGACCAAAATCTCACTTTAATCAAGTGTATTTGGTCCTTTTGTTATTTCATTAATTTGAATGGAATAGTACACAGAGTAACGTTTTTTTGATAAATTAAATGCAATTTTAAACGTAAACTCGTTTGATTGTGCAACAAGTGCTGCCAAGCCTTTTTAGGGATAAATTCTGGAACGACTACTGTAATTAAATAATTTTTATCATTCGCTTTTTTACGAATTTTATCTATAAATCGTGAAATCGGACGTATAATACTTCTATACTCTGAATGTAAAATCACAAGTCTTACATCAGGAAAATGTTTTTTCCATTTAGTCATAAAAGCCTGCTCATCTTCATCACCAAATGTCACATGCACTGCAATAACATCATCATTAGCTAATAATTTGGCATAATAAATAGATTTATCAACTACAGTTGTAATACTTTGAATAGGTACAATAGCTAAATTACGATCTACAACAGGAATATCGTGTATATCAATTTCAGATCGTAATTCACATGCTATATTCTCATAATGTACATGAATTCTAATAAAAATAAATACAACAAAAGGTAAAAATAAAAGAATTGGCCATACTTGATTAAGTTTGGTAATGAGTAAAATCATGAATACGATAAACGTAATCGTACCACCAATTAAATTGATAGTAAGCTTTATTCCCCATCGTTCAGGTCGTTCTCGAAGCCATTTTAAAACCATACCAAACTGAGCAAGTGTAAATGGAATAAAAACACCTACTGCATATAATGGAATGAGGTTCTTTGTCATTCCTTCAAATAGGATAATTAAAATGATGGCTAATACACCTAATATAATAATCGAGTTTGAATAACCGAGACGATCACCACGAACAGTAAACATACGTGGCATATATTTGTCTTTAGACATTGATGCAGCTAGCATAGGAAATGCTGTAAAACCAGTATTAGCAGCCAATACCAAAATCATAACTGTAGTAGCTTGTATAAAATAAAACGCTACATTTTCACCAAATATTTGGGACGCAAGTTGTGAAAGCACGGTCGTTTCAGTTTGAGGCATAATTCCATATATATATGAGAGTACAACAATACCTACTAATAACACTGCTAAAATTGTACCCATAGTGACTAAAGTTTTGACTGCATTCTTAGGTGCTGGATTTTTAAAATTTGTTACTGCATTGGATATTGCCTCTACACCTGTAAGTGATGATGCTCCAGATGAAAATGCTTTTAAAAGTAAAAATAACGTAACACCGGGCACAGTACTCCCTACAGTGGAATGAATATGTGGTGCGATTTGTCCAGTAGCTACGCGAAATGTCCCAACGACTATCAAAACAATTAAACCTATAATAAATAAATAGACTGGATATGATAATACAGTTGCTGATTCAGTCAAACCTCTTAAATTCATCATTAAAATAAAGAGTACTAATAAACATGCAATAAGCACTTTAAAATGATATAAGTGGGGAAATGCAGCAACAAAAGCATCTGCTCCTGAAGAAATACTCACTGCCACCGTTAATATATAGTCGACTAATAAAGACCCTCCAGCTAGCAATCCCCATTTCTCACCAAGATTTGTTTTAGAAACAATATACGCTCCCCCACCTTTTGGATAAGCATAAATAATTTGTCTATAAGATAAAATTAGAGCTGTTAATAATATTAAAACTGCTCCGGCAATAGGCAGCATATACCAAGATGCCACAGCTCCTATCACCGATAATGTAATTAATATCTGCTCAGGACCATATGCAACTGATGACAATGCATCGGATGATAGGATAGCTAATCCTTTAAATTTTGAAATTTTCTCGTTTTTTAAGTCTCTGTTTCTTTTAGGTCTACCAATCAAAAGTCTTTTAAATTGAATGAACATGACTCCTACCTCTTTAACTCATTTTGATGGATAAAACTATACTCCCATAAATCAAAATTGTATAGCTACTTCACAGATCTTTAATCATTACATTTACTCTATTAGCGTTATATTACACTTTAGAATTTATTGTTTCTCTCAAAAAAAGACTACTTGATTATGATATAGTTAACCCAATATCTATTCGTTATCTGTAACTTTACACACCAAAACTGTTATAATAAATTCACTCATTGTTGCCATAACGTAGGCAATAAATTTTTAAGTTTAAAGTAGAGGATGCTCAATGAAGATAAAACTGTTTGTCATTGTTGTCATTTTTTTGATGACTATTTTATCGATAATTTCAATAACAACACGAGAAATCGCACATAGTAAGAATGAGACGATATTGACACATGCTTCTCAAAAACATATTGATAAAATGGTTGAGACAGCAATGAAGAAAGGAGATATCCCCGGACTAGCAATATTGATCATCAAAGACAATAAAATCTTTTTAAATAAAGGGTATGGTTATGCCAATATTGAAAAAAAAGCAAAGGTAAATCCACATACTCAATTTGAAATTGCATCCAATACTAAAGCTTTTACAGGTTATGCAATTCTACAACTAGCTCAAGAAGGAAAAATAAATTTAAATGACAAAGTAAGTACATTTATACCCGGATTTAAAATGAAGTATGAAGACAAAGAAAGAGATATTACTATTGAACAGCTATTAGCTCAAACTAGTGGTATCCCTGGAGATATCACTGAAGAAAATCGTTACTCTAAACAGTACGATAGTATTGAAAATATCGTTAATTTTGCAAAAGGAAAACGTCTGAACCATGTACCTGGAGAAACTTTTGAATATTCGAATATGAATTATGATATTTTAGGTCTTATTATTCAAAATGTTACCCATCAATCCTATACATCATACATCCAAAAGCATGTTTTAGCCCCTTTAAAGATGAAACATACCACTTTTAAAGTAAATAATACCAAATCTAATAACGAAGCATTAGGTTATATATGGGAAGATAATGAAAATAAAGTTGCACAACCAGAGTTTAACATTGGGGATACTCCTGCGGCATATATGATGTCAAGTACAAGTGATTTAGCAAAATGGGTCCAACTACAGATCCACCCTACTTCAAAATCACAAGCCAAGTTAATTCGTCAATCGCATCAGGTATTATCTAACTCATTAAATAGTGAGCCTAACGCAGATAGCTACGGTTCGGGATGGTTTATAAATACTGATGACCATCTCGTATTTCATACCGGCGTTTTAGATAATTTCTCTTCACAAATTTTATTAAATATTCGTAAATCTTATGGCATTGTCGTATTAGCCAATACAAATTCAAATCAAGTGACTCGTTTAGCGGAACATTTAAATACTCAAATTATGAATAATCGTCATTACACAACTATAGAAGAAAAAGTGAACCAAACGAAAGATATGCAACTTATCATTTCCACATTGGCCGATATATTCATGGTCATATTTAGTATCTTAGTTTTTAGTAAAATCTTAAAATTACGTGAAGGCCACATCTTCATCCGTAAATGTTTACGAACTTCAATCATGTTCAGCATCATTTTGTTGGGATTTGTAGCAATGAATATTCTTTTTTATCTACTTCCCTTGATAATATTAGGAGATGCAACTTGGGGGTTTGTTTTATCATGGTTACCTTTACATTCGAAATATTTAGTTGTAAGTGTCTATCTAGCCATAACCATGTTACTGGTTTGGTTATCTTTAATAAGTATAACTTACCGTTCTGATAAAAAGAAAAAACATTAAAATAACACCTAAGCATTAAAAAGCCACATTTAAGACATGCGATACACACTTAAGAATGACTTTGTTATTTTTGAATCATGCAATATTATACTATTTTGATGAACTTGAATATCATTTATCATAAAATTAATAGAATTATTAACAAAAAGGAAGTATCACTATGCATAAACGACTTTTCATCACTTTATTAGGTTTTATCATTTTACTAGCTGGATGCGATTATTCTAAAGAAGAGAACCAAACTGGTATATTTTATAACGTTTTTGTAAAATCTATGGATGGATTTCTTCATTTTCTTGGCAGAGTCTTTCAGGATAACTATGGCTTTGCTATTATTTCTATTGTACTCATAGTTCGTTTCATCCTATTACCTTTCATGTTAATACAAGTTAAGAATATGCATATGATGCGCGAAAAAACAAAAGTCGTCCAACCAGAATTGGATGCTATAAGAGATAAAATGAAACACGCAACATCACAAGAAGAACGTAATGCAGCCAATCAATTGCTTATGAAAAAGTATCAATCGTATGGAATTAATCCATTAAAAAATATGTTAGGGTGTCTTCCTGTTCTTATACAAATGCCTATATTAATGGGGCTTTATATGAGTTTGAAGTACCCTTCGAGTCACGGAATTACTGAATACCCACATTTCTTATGGTTTGATTTAACGCAACCTGATTTGATTATGACAATAATCGCAGCAATCATGTATTTTGTTCAGCCACTTGTAAACTCAATCCATTATCCAAAAGATCAAAGAAAAACATATTACTTTATGATGGTATTTTCACCGATATTCATAACATATGCGTCTCTACATTCTGCTGCAGCTTTGGGCTTATATTGGAGTATAAGCGCTGCTTTTCTAATAGTGCAAATGCATTTTGCTCACTCTCATTATAAGAAAGTGGCACTACATGAAGCTAAAAAACTCAAACAAAAATTAGAGCAAAATAAAGACAATAGTGAGTTATTAACCGAAGAGTCATAAAAAAGCACGCTATAAACAATCTTGCAAAATTGTTTATAGCGTGCTTTTCGTTCTCCACTATTAAATATGCCATGTTAATAATTTAAAAAGAGCTTGTAACTCAAACGATTCATATTATTTTATCATTGTGCACCACGTTGATTTTCTTTAGCATGTACAAGATTTGTTACAAAATCATTTACAGGTGTAGCAATATGATTCTCTTTCCCTAATTTACTAACTGCTCCATTAATATAATCTATTTCAGTTGTTCGATTATCTTTAATTAAGTCTTGGTACATAGAAGGATAGTGTGGGCCTACTTTATCATTTAAAGTAATTAAGTAATCAAAAATCTCATCAACATTAAGATGAACATCATCAACTGTTGCAACATGAACAATTTCTTGTGTAATTTTATATATCAAATTTTTAGCGTCATCACTATTATTCAGTGCTGCCAAATTACATTCAAGTATAGTACATAATGAATTAGCTGTTCCATTAACACATATTTTCTTCCAAATTGATTGATGTAAATGTTCACTTTTTACACCTTTTAATTCTGCATTTTGTAGCAGATTAACAATGATATCTACGCTTTCTTTTCCCTCGGGCACTAGACACCCAATTTCAACAGGACCTTGCCCCATTAAGTGCGTGTGACCAGGTTGATCAATACCGGCAGTCCACGTTGTTACTCCACGTACAATTCTATCTATAGAAACATATTGTTGTATAAGACGTTCATGTTTCAAACCATTCATAGTGCACACAACAATTGTATTATCATGAAGATGGGGTTGAATATGACTAAGCACCTCTTCTAATTGCATAGATTTAGGAAATAGAAAAACAATATCATAGGACGTTGATTTAGGAATTTCCGTTAGTCTATACATAGGTAGCCTGAAATGATGCGCTTCACCATTAATATCGATATGTAGACCGTCCTGTTGTATTGTAGTAACTTGAGGTTCCCAATTATCAATTAAAGTGACGTCATAACCATGTTGAAACAACTTAGCACCAAATCCACTACCTAATGCGCCAGAACCTGCAATTGCTATTTTCATATATTCCATCTCCTTACAATTCTATATTGTTTTTAAAATACTACTTTACTACATACCAGTCAATATAATACGGTTAATTTGTAAGAATTTTCTGTTAATTAAGAATAAGTATTATCTCTCAAACGTACATTGCTCATTCGACATTTTATTAGCAATTTGCACAGTGAATCGTTTCTTTGTTAATTTATTATTCTATTTCAGTTGCGTTTTTAAAATATGAGTAGAACTAACTTCATATTGACTTGATTATCTCTTTTCTCTTTAACAAGAATTAAAATTTATAGACTTCTTCATACTTACATTTTTGCTTAGTTCTCTATATCAATATATCAAAATGTCTGAGACACCGATGATGTCCCAGACATAAATTCATATTTTCCATTTCAACATTAAAGATGAAATTAAAAGTTGTTGACTATGCTCTTATACATTAGACTGTTTTTTCGGTATTAAGAACAAAATAGAAAGGAATGCTAATAATGCTATAAGCGCATTAAACATTACTCCAGTAAAACCACCTAAAGTCAGATTAAGTTGGGCTGCAAGTACGCTGTAAACTGTACTTGAGATGGCCACACCAAATGCATTTCCTAAGGATGATGCCATCTTATATACACCGGATGCGACGCCTACTTTATCATCTGGTGCTTGTGCAACAGCTGTATCCGTGGATGGTGTTGCATAAACACCTAAACCGGTACCAAATAATAAATAACCAATGACACTTGACGCTATATACCAAGCATTAGGTAAAAACGTCAAAGATAATAATATTAATCCTATGACGGTCAAGGCACTTCCGAGTAACAAAGGTCTTTTAGGTCCTAACGATTGTAATATCATTTCACCCACACGTATCATAATTAATACTGCAATTAGGTATGTAAGTGAAATATATCCTGTTTCCTGAGAGTTAAAATCTAATTTTTGCTGATAAAAAGTATTTACTACAATCAATGTACCACCAGCTACACCATTCAACATAAAGTTTGAAATCGTTGCACCTGTATAACCTTTGTTTTTAAAGATATCAAAATCGACAAGTGGTTGTTTGATTTTATTTTCGTAAATCACGAATATAATTAACGATATAACAAAAATTGCAATAAGTCCCAAAATAAATGGTGAGAACAAACCAAATTGAGAGGTTTGAGTTATTATCACATTAATACTTAACATACTAACCACTAAGATGATTAAACCAACAACATCAAATTTCTTTGTCTCTGTCGGTTGATCTCCTATAGGCTCTGCTTTTGTTTCGGGTGTATGTTTAATGAGAAACATGGATAATATTGTCAGAATAATTGAAACAATAAAGATTGAGCGCCATCCAAGGTTAGTTGCCATTAAACCACCAAACAAAGTACAAACACCACTACCTCCCCATGAACCGATGGACCAGTAGCTTAATGCACGTTGTCGTGCTGTCCCGATATAATATTCATTAATGATTGCGAGTGTCGCTGGCATTATACATGCCGCTGACAATCCTTGAATAGCACGTCCAATAATCAATAGACTTGGTAATGGCGTAATAATGATTAAAACCGACCCAACAATATTAAGTGCTAAGCCTATGTATGTCACTTTTACTCTACCAATTTTATCTGCAATATCTCCTGCACCTACAATAAACAGACCAGAAAATAGTGCCGATAAGCTAACTGCTATATTAATAGTACCAATATCACTATTGTATGATGATTGTAATGGCACGACTAGATTTACAAGTGATTGTGCAAATAACCAAAATGTAATAACCCCTAAAATAATCCCTAATAATAAGCGATTATCTCCCCTAAACTTTTGTGATGTATTCATCTATCACTTACTCCTTCACAATTAATTAGAAATCTCTAATAAGACTTATTTAATTACGATATCCATTTCTTATTTTACAAATCTTTTATTTGCTTTCTTCTAATATCATTTTTACATTAAGAAACTTTATCATATTTAGAACAATTTTTTAACTGAAATAAAAATATGACTAAATCGTTTATCATTTTAATATTCATTCATCCTAGATATGTTTCTTTTTTAATTTCTTGTAATTTTTAGAAAATTTGTAAATATAGAAACATATTCTACACTATCTAGTTTCAATTTTCCATACTATAATTGATTTAATCGTGTTTTAATATAAACTATAAATATATGAAACAAGCCAATGTAAGTGCTTTTATTTTTAATAAAAAATATATTTCTTTTTATGATATTAAAAATTAAATGAGGATTGACGTTATGCTTAATTTATTTATTTTATTACTTGAACGCGTGGGATTAATTATTTTACTCGCATATATACTCATGAATATTAATCATTTTAAAACAATGATGAGCGAACGTGACAAATGGCGTTCAAAATTCCAACTAATCATTATTTTTGGTATATTCTCTATGATTTCAAATTTTACAGGAATTGAAATAGAAAATGGCCATATCGTATCTGGTGATATTTATTACCACTTAAGCAAAGACGCCTCAATGGCCAATACCCGTGTATTAACTATTGGTGTTTCTGGTCTAATAGGTGGACCGTGGGTAGCTATAATTGTAGGCATTATTTCAGGATTATGTCGTTTATATATTGGCGGGGCTGACGCATATACCTATCTTATTTCATCCATAGTTATCGCTATCATATCTGGTTACTTTGGTCATCAAACAATAAAACAAAATACATATCCGTCCATTAGAAAAGGTGCTATTATCGGTGCAATAACTGAAATTATTCAAATGGGGTGTATATTATTATTTACAAATAACCTACATCACGCAATTACATTAGTCAGTTTTATAGCACTACCGATGATTATCATTAATAGTTTAGGTACAGCCATATTTTTAACCATCATTTTGTCGACCATCAAGCAAGAAGAACAAATGCGTGCAGTCCAGACGCATGATGTATTACAACTCGCTAACGAAACACTACCTTACTTTCGATCTGGACTTAATGAAAAATCAGCCCAACAAGCTGCTGAAATTATTTTAAAATTAATGCAAGTGTCGGCGGTCGCTATTACAAATAAAAAAGATATTTTAACACATATTGGTGCAGGCAGTGACCATCACGTAGCACGTAAAGAAATAATTACTGATTTATCTAAAGAAGTGATTCAATCTGGAAAATTAAAAGTCGCTCATACGAGAGAAAGAATTGGATGTCACCATCCTAATTGCCCTCTTGAAGGAGCCATTGTCGTCCCTCTTTATATACATAATGAAGTCGCAGGGACTTTAAAATTTTATTTCACAGATAACAATATTATTTCAACTTCAGACCAACAGCTCGCAAAAGGTCTCGCTAATATATTTTCCTCACAGCTAGAACTAGGTCAAGCTGAAATGCAAGGACAATTATTGAAAGACGCTGAAATTAAATCATTACAAGCACAAGTCAATCCACATTTCTTTTTTAATGCTATTAACACTATATCAGCACTAGTAAGAATTGATAGCGAAAAAGCACGACGTTTACTGATTCAACTCAGTCAGTTCTTCCGCTCTAATCTTAATGGTGCACGTAATAATACGATTACTTTACAAAAGGAATTACAACAAGTAGCAGCATATTTATCCTTAGAGCAAGCGCGCTATCCAAATAGATTTAACATACACTATCGAATTGATGATCAGTGTCAAGATGCGCTCATCCCACCTTTTATAATTCAAATATTAGTGGAAAATTCTATTAAACATGCATTTAAAAATCGTAAAAAGAATAATCATATTGATGTGGATGTTAGCATGAAGCAAGACTACTTAAGTATATCTGTTCAAGATAATGGTCAAGGCATACCAGCTGATCAATTAGATACTATTGGATATACGACAGTGACGTCTACCACTGGTACTGGTAATGCCTTAGTCAATCTTAATAAAAGACTTACTGGACTATTTGGAACAACATCGGCACTGAACATTCAATCTTCTCAATCAGGCACGACTGTAAGTTGTTTAATTCCATATAAATCTTCTAAGGAGGAACACTTTAATGAAAGCGTTAATCGTTGATGATGAACCACTTGCAAGAAATGAATTACAATATCTTTTAAATCTTAATGATGCTATAGATGAAATTGAAGAAGCAGAAAACATAGAAGAAACATTGGAGAAGTTACTCTACAACACATTTGACTTAATATTCTTAGATATAAATTTAATGGATGAAAGTGGTATTGATTTAGCTCAAAAAATTAATAAAATGAAGCGATCACCACATATTATCTTTGCAACCGCTCACGAGAAATTTGCAGTCAAAGCCTTTGAATTAAATGCAACCGATTATATATTAAAACCTTTTGAAAAAGAACGTATTAATCAAGCTGTAAATAAGGTTGACATGGCTAAAGATAAATCAAAAAACAAAGATAAAACTATCACACCTAAATATATTGATTATAGTGATGATGAGCGCGCTCAAACACATGTACTCCCAATTGAAGTGGATGAACGTATTCACATCTTAAATTTCACAGACATTATCGCATTATCTGTTAATAATGGGATTACAACGATAGATACAACAAAACAAAGTTATGAAACGACCGAAACACTTAATCATTACGAGAAAAAACTACCTTCCTCTCTATTTATTAAAATACATCGCGCTACTATCGTTAATAAAGAACATATCCAAACAATAGAGCATTGGTTTAATTATACGTATCAGCTGACGTTAACACATGAATTTAAATATCAAGTTAGTCGTTCTTATATGAAGACTTTTAAACAACAACTTGGTCTTCAATAAAATTTAAATCATGCTTTATGAGTTTCACCTTTAAAATGGTGCACCTCACCCTAAAATATTTGTAAGTGAGCTATGAAAATATCTATAGTAACCGCTTTCATTCTATAATGTAACCATGAAGAAAACAGAGGGGAATGGTTATTTTGGAACAAACGCATCTCGTTAAAAACAAAGCGGTTGATAACAAGAAGTCAATGAAATACAGTATTTTTCAACAAGCATTAACGATTGCAGTGATTTTACTTATATCAAAAATTATTGAATCATTTATGCCTATTCCAATGCCAGCTTCAGTAATTGGACTTGTACTATTATTTATCGCATTGTGTACAGGCATTGTGAAATTAGGTCAAGTTGAGACTGTGGGAACTGCATTAACCAATAATATTGGATTCCTATTCGTACCAGCCGGTATTTCAGTCATTAACTCTTTACCAATCCTTAAGCAAAGCCCTATTTTAATTATTTTACTTATTATTATTTCAACACTTTTATTATTAATTTGTACTGGCTTTGCGTCACAATTATTAGTGACGAAATCACTTTTCCCTTCTAAAGAGAAAAATGAAGAAACAAATCACATAGGAGGGTAAGCAATGATTGAACATTTAGGAATTAATACACCTTATTTTGGGATATTAGTATCATTAATACCATTTGTCATAGCGACTTATTTTTATAAAAAAACGAATGGTTTCTTTTTACTAGCACCTTTATTCGTAAGTATGGTTGCAGGTATTGCTTTTTTGAAATTGACAGGAATTAGTTATGAGAATTATAAAATCGGTGGCGACATTATTAATTTCTTTCTAGAACCAGCTACAATATGCTTTGCGATTCCTTTATATCGCAAGCGCGAAGTATTAAAAAGGTATTGGTTACAAATATTTGGTGGTATAGCTGTTGGTACAATTATTGCCTTGTTATTAATTTATCTTGTTGCAATAACATTCCAATTTGGCAATCAAATTATAGCATCTATGCTACCTCAAGCTGCAACGACAGCAATTGCATTACCTGTATCTGACGGTATCGGTGGTGTCAAAGAATTAACCTCACTCGCAGTTATTTTAAATGCAGTTGTCATTTCTGCTTTAGGTGCTAAAATAGTTAAATTATTTAAAATATCTAACCCTATTGCCAGAGGACTTGCACTAGGGACAAGTGGACACACTTTAGGTGTCGCGGCAGCTAAAGAATTGGGTGAGACTGAAGAATCAATGGGAAGTATTGCAGTTGTCATCGTTGGCGTTATTGTTGTAGCAGTAGTTCCTATCCTTGCTCCAATCTTATTATAATTACCCAAAACTATAAATATATCTAAAATAGCCCTGAAAACTTAATATATTAAACAAACAATGCCTGGAACACAAAATAATGTTCCAGGCATTGTTAATGTATAAGCAACTGTTGACTAAAATAATCTCTGTTTCAGTCACTGCCTATTCTTTTTATATTAACTAAGTTTATTAATATCAATTAACGTAATTTTTGTACTTGATGTTTTTGCATTGAATCTTTTTTGTTTTTACGAGTAGGATCTAAACGTTTTTCTAGATAACGTAATCCTATATCTATGATAATTGCTATTAAAGCAATTGGTATGGCACCTGCTAAGATGAATGTTGTTCCATCTGTTGAATTTGTACCACGAATAATAATATCACCTAGTGTTGGAGCACCGATAAATGACCCAATCGCTACTATTCCGATAGCAACAACAAGTGCAATTCTAACACCACCAATAATAACAGATAAAGATAATGGTAACTCTATCATTCTTAATATTTGATTCCCCGTCATTCCCATACCTTTACCAGCGTCTTTAATATTTTCATCAACTTCTACAATACCAGTATAAGTATTTTTAATAATAGGTAATAACGAATATAGGAATACAGTTACAACAACAGTTGTTGGTCCTAATCCCATAGCCAACATAAGTATGGCTAACATAGCGATTGCTGGAACAGTTTGTATAATATTTGCAATTGTAATTACCGGCCACGATAAACGTTTATACTTGGCTATGAAAATACCAATAGGAATTCCAATTATACATGCAAACAACACACCATATACCGACATTAATAGATGTTTGAAGAACAGTTCTAGAAGAAAGGCCCAGTTCAGTGAGTAATATTCGATGATTGAATGTAACAAATTACCTTTCATTACTTATGACCACCTTTCTTTTCTTCAAAGTAATGATGTTTCTTTAAATATTCTTCAGCTATCACTGCAGGTTCCTTACCTTTTCCATCCGCTTCATAATTTAACTTCTGCATTTCTTCTGTTGAGATTTTACCTTCTAATTTTTTTAGTGCCTTATCGATTTCTGGATTATCCTTTATTAATTGTTCATTTGCAAGTGGACTACCGTCATAAGGCGGGAAGAATTTGCGATCATCTTCCAATATTTTCAAATCATAAGCTGCAATACGTCCATCTGTTGAATACCCAACTGCTACATCTAATTTATTATTTTTTAATGCATCATATACTAAACCAATTTGCATTGGACGTGCACTATCAAATTTAAATCCATAATCTTTAACAAAAGCTGGATATCCATCACCTGCACGGTTCATCCATTGGGTATCCATTCCAAGACGTAGTTCATCTTTATATTTCTCTAAATCTGATACTTTTTCTAAGTGATACTTTTTAGCCGTTTCTTTTGTCACCATGAATGCGTATGTATTCGCAAACCCAAGTGAATAATAATACTTTTCATCATATTTCTTTTTAAATAAGCGTTGTGTTTCAGACATGGCCTTATCAGGATCTTTAGTAGGTTTAGCTGCTAATACACTCGTCAATTCAGTACCTGTGTAACGTACCGCTGACATATTTGCATCACCACGTTGTAACGCATTATGTTGAATAATGCTAGAACCTAGGTTCCCAATCAACGTCGGTTTGATTTTTCCATCAGTTTCATGTTCAATTAATAATTTTTCCATATGACCTATAATCTTAGTTTCACTTGTTTCAGTCGTTGTGATTTTCACATCATCTTTTGCATTTCCATCACCTAAACCTGGTAAACTGCATCCAGATAACACGATGAGAGACAATGCAATCAGAATCAGTGTATAGTTAAGATACTTCTTCAATGTCAATTCCTCCCATTTATCTAGATACTTTTAATCCTTTAGGTACAACCCATTTTTCAACTAATGAAAGTATAAAGTCAATAACTAATGCTAATAAAGTAACAACAATCGCTGCACTAATAATCATAGGTGGTTGATAGAGATTTAATCCATTAAATACAAGATCCCCAAGTCCACCTGCACCTACATAACTTGCGAGTGTTGCCCAACTAATGACGTATACACTTGATAGACGAATACCACTAATAATAAGTGGTAAAGCTAAAGGCATTTCTACATCTTTCATTAATTGAAATTTAGTCATTCCCATACTTTGACCAGCTTGAATGACATTTTTATCGATATTTTTAACACCTAATACTGTATTATTTAAAATTGGTAATAATACATAGATAAATAATGCAACAATAGCTGGTGTTTTTCCTACCCCAAATATTGGAATCATGATAGCTAGCACAGCCAAAGTAGGAATGGTTTGAAGCACGCCAGCAACTGTTAATACCACATTAGCTGTGCGTTGCGTTTTTGATAATAAAATACCTAAAGGGACAGCTACTACAATCGCTAACAATAATGCAAACATAGAAATATAAAAATGTTCTACTGCTTTTGATAAAAGTTGACTACCGTATTCTTGTAAGAATGCTTTCATTATTAATCCTCACCTCTATGTTGAGCATCATGATAATCATTCACATCTTCATTTATATTTGTTCGTGTATCAGTTTGATTTTGTGGTAAATCGTGATTATTCTCATCTAAGCTTTCATTTGGTCTCTCATAACTATCAGAATCTTCTTCGCCCCAAATTGAGTCATACACAATATCGACTAAGTTTGCACGTGTAATTAAACCAATGAGATGTTCATCATTATCGACCACAGGTACATTTCTAACATTACGTTTTAGAATAGTACGCACTGAGTCTTGTAACTTTGAATTGATATGTACTTTGTAGACATCCCTTTGCATGGTATCAATTAATTCTTTACGCGCACGTAATCCTTGATTGATATCTTCAATATCTAAAAATCCTAATAATTTATTTTGATTATTGACTACAAAAATAGTGTCTACTCGACGTGTTCTCATAATATTTACTGCATCATTCAATGAATCATCTGCTTTAACAGTGACGGGTTTGATCATAGCACTTTCCACAGATTTCATATTAGGACGATCCTGAATCAAGCGATTTTGCCCAATAAAATCTCTAACAAAGTCATTTGCAGGATATCGTAAAATATTGTCAGGTGTATCGTATTGAACGACTTTTCCCTTAGACATAATACATATTTTGTCTGCTAATTTAATAGCCTCATCCATATCATGAGTGACAAAAATAAATGTTTTTCCTAATTTTTGTTGTAATTCCTTTACTAAATCTTGTAATGTATCGCGTGTAATAGGATCTAATGCACCGAAAGGTTCATCCATTAATATAATATCTTGTTCAGCTGCTAAAGCGCGCACAACACCAATTCGTTGTTGTTGCCCTCCTGACAATTCAGCTGGATAACGATCCAAATATTCTTCAGGTAAATCTACCAGTTTAATAAGTTCTTTAGCTTTTTCATCTTTCTTCTCTTTAGACCATTTTAAAAGTTTAGGTACTAAAACAATATTTTCTCGAATAGTCATATGTGGCATCAAACCAATTTGTTGAATGACATAACCGATACTTCTCCGCAATTCAACAGGATTCATATTACGGACATCTTTTCCATTCATCATAATCTGTCCATCTGTCGCCTCAATCATACGATTAATCATGCGTAGTGCAGTTGTTTTACCACTACCACTCGTCCCAATAAAAGCGATAAATTCACCAGATTGAATATCCAAAGAAATATTATCTACCGCTTTTTTATTCCCTGAATAAATCTTGGTTAAGTTTTTAATACTTAACATAATTGTTTTCCCCTTCCTATATAAAGAATGTCTTGTTCCATGACCTAAAAAAAGACCTCTGATGCAATTGTTAAACAAATAATGACTAAAGTTAAACAAAAGACAAAGGCCTTTGCTTATATATTTTTACGTTAAATTAATAGTCTTAAACATTAACCATAAATTTGCTATACATGAAAACAGAGACAGATATTAATATATACCCAATGAGTTGAAAATAAACACTTTTCACAGAATTTTTATATTTTTTCTATGTTAAAAAAATTATAAATTAATAAATCTACGGTTATTTATGCAAATGATTCACTATCTATGAATTAAAAGTTTAATTTTTATAATATTGTGAAAAATATCACATTATATGTCGGTGTCCTCTTGAAAATAGAGCAGTTTAGTATTATGCTCAAAATGTAATAAGAATTATTACATCACATTAAAGACTGATATTCATATTTTGCAGTCAAATTTATATTTAAGGGGTTTTTATTATGAAAGCAGCAGTATGGTATGGACAAAAGGATGTACGCGTTGAAGATCGCGAACCCAAAGCAATAAAAGACAATGAAGTGCAAGTTAAAGTCTCTTGGGCCGGTATCTGTGGTACTGATTTACATGAATATTTGGAAGGACCTATCTTTATTTCAACTGATCAACCGGACCCACTACTTGGTCAAACTGCACCTGTGACTTTAGGTCATGAATTTTCAGGTGTCGTAGAAAATGTTGGTAAAGACGTATCACGTTTTAAAAAAGGGGATCGTGTGGTAGTTAATCCAACAGTGTCTAAAAGAGAAAAGCCGGAAAATGTTGACTTGTATGATGGTTATTCATTTATAGGACTAGGTTCTGATGGTGCATTTGCCGAGTTTACTAATGCTCCTGAAACAAATGTTTATCATCTACCAGATAATGTTTCAGCACGAGAAGGTGCTCTTGTAGAACCAACAGCCGTTGCTGTCCAAGCAGTTAAAGAAGGCGAATTATTATTCGGTGATACTGTAGCAGTATTTGGCGCTGGGCCAATTGGTTTGTTAACTATTGTTGCAGCAAAAGCTGCTGGTGCAAGTAAAATATTTGTCTTTGACTTATCAGAAGAACGTTTAGCGAAAGCTAAAAGTGTCGGTGCGACTCACGTGTATAACTCAGGTAACGTCGATCCAGTACAAACGGTTTATGAACATACTGACAACGGTGTAGATGTGTCATTTGAAGTTGCTGGTGTAGGTATTACTTTACAACAATCTATTGAAGTAACACGTCCACGTGGTACTGCTGTCATCGTATCAATCTTCGGTCATCCCGTAGAATTCAATCCATTATTACAAATGAATAAAGGTGTCAAGTTAACAACTACAATTGCTTATACACCAACTACATTCCAACAAACAATAGATTTAATCGCTAACGGTAGCTTAAATGTTAAAGACGTCGTAACAGATCAAATTGAATTAGATAATATTGTTGAAAGTGGCTTCAATCAACTTGTAAACGATAAATCTCAAGCTAAAATTTTAGTCCGTTTAAATGGTGACCAAAAATAATTCTAAACAGAATATCGTTCATTTTATACGAAAGGTTGGGACATAATTCCTAGCAAAATAGCCAGTAAATGAGTTTTTATAAATTCATTTACTGGCTTCTTTATTTATAATACTTCGTATTGTTTTCTCGCTTTCTTAGGGGACAGCTTCAGCCTGTAGTCTTTCAGTTTGTTGAATCAATGTATGATACTTTTCTTCAAGTATTGCTCCTTTTTGAAAAAGCAACGCTACATAACCTTTAAATCCATGTATTAGCACAGCATTTTTATTGTTTATCGTATAACAAGGATGCATCCATTTATAATTTTCTTCAAGTTCAGTTTCATTAAAAATTAAATTTCTCAAAAATTTATAACAATCTTGCCATTGGCTTTCTTTAGCTAAAAATTGCTCAACTTGCTCATTTTTTGTTTATTCATTACTACACCTCTTTTAAATAAGCATTACCTTCTTATATTATATATTTGTTTTTTATTGATATTTAATCAAACAATATTAATTGTATTATTACAAAAATTTAGTTTGACTAATGTTTTAACTAGCGTATAATTATATCGTAATATTTTTGTTGATTATTCAACATATACAAAGGAGTATTTATGAAAAATAATAGCAAATCAAAAAGTAATAAGATAAGTCTTTCTCAACTCGTCCTCCTTGGTCTTGGTTCACTAATAGGATCAGGTTGGTTATTTGGAGCGTGGGAGGCATCTTCAATGGCCGGTCCAGCCGCCATTATTTCCTGGGTTATCGGTTTCTTAGTAATTGGAACGATTGCCTATAACTATATTGAAATAGGAACTATGTTCCCTCAATCAGGCGGTATGAGCAACTATGCACAGTATACTCACGGCTCATTACTTGGTTTTATTGCAGCATGGGCGAACTGGGTATCATTAGTAACAATTATTCCCATTGAAGCTGTGTCTGCTGTTCAATATATGAGTTCTTGGCCTTGGGATTGGGCTAAACCAATGGGATCTTTAATGAAAGATGGCTCAATCAGTACTTACGGTTTGATTGCTGTTTACATCATTATTGCAATCTTTTCATTATTAAACTATTGGTCAGTAAAGTTATTAACATCATTTACAAGTTTAATTTCAGTATTCAAATTAGGTGTCCCTATTTTAACCATAATTATGTTATTAGTTTCCGGTTTTGATACAGGTAATTATGGACACTCTATCGGTACATTTATGCCTTACGGAAGTGCACCTATTTTTGCTGCAACAACAACATCTGGAATTATCTTCTCATTTAATGCATTCCAGACAATTATTAACATGGGATCAGAGATTAAAAATCCAGAGAAAAACATCGCACGTGGGATTGTTATCTCACTTACATTAAGTGCTATATTATATATAGTTTTACAAAGTACGTTCATTACATCTATGCCAAGTTCAATGTTGCACGAGCATGGATGGAGCGGTATCAATTTCAATTCACCATTTGCAGATATGGCAATTTTATTAGGTCTTAACTGGTTAGCAATATTACTTTATATGGAAGCAGTTGTGTCACCGTTTGGTACTGGAGTTTCTTTTGTTGCCGTTACTGGACGTGTGTTACGCGCTATGGAAAAAAATGGGCATATTCCTAAATTCTTAGGTAAAATTAATAAAAAGTATAATATCCCACGTGTTGCCATTGCATTTAATGCAATTATCAGCATGGTTATGGTGACATTGTTCCGTGACTGGGGTACACTAGCTGCGGTTATTTCTACTGCAACATTAGTTGCATATTTAACTGGTCCAACTACGGTTATTTCATTACGTAAAATGGCACCAAAAATGACTCGTCCATTCAAAGCTAATATTTTAAAATTTATGGCACCTTTATCCTTTGTTTTAGCATCATTAGCTATCTATTGGGCAATGTGGCCAACAACAGCAGAAGTTATTTTAATTATTATTTTAGGTTTACCTATTTATTTCTTCTATGAATATAAAATGAATTGGAAGAATACTAAAAAACAAATTGGCGGAAGCTTATGGATTATTATCTACCTTATTGTTCTCGCATTTTTATCATTTATTGGAAGTAAAGAGTTCAAAGGCTTAAATTGGATTCACTATCCATGGGATTTCTTAGTCATTGTAATCGTTGCTTTAATCTTCTATCAACTAGGTACGACAAGTTACTTTGAAAGTATTTATTTCAAGCGTGCGAACAAGTTGAATAAGAAAATGGGCGATAAGTTGCGTAAAACACGCAAAAAAGCGCGTCATAAAGATTGGAAAGAACGCGATCGACAAGAGCAAAATCAATAAGACGACAGCTTATAGAATATAAAATATTTATAATAAAAGCTTGGGACTATCATTACTGTCTCAAGCTTTTTAATATACCAGTAATTATGAATTAAACTCAAAAATTCATTTAATTCTATCTGATATCATTCGTTAAATATTTAGTTAAACACTTAATATCATTTTTATTTCGTTTGTAAAATTTAATTTTTTAACACATTGTTCAAGTCAATCATCAACAATTCTTTCACTTTGTTACTTGCTCACATTTCATCTAAATATAATTTTTCATGTTATAGTTAAGCTACGACTTTATATGTAAAGGTGTGTTCAAACATGGTTCAAGTCAAGATAGGTAACTGTACCATCAATGGCATACACAAAAAGAATATTGATGTATTCTTAGGTATCCCGTATGCCAAATCATTCAATAAGATATCTCGATTCCAACATTCAAAGTTTATGGAACTAAGCAAACCAATGATTGATGCAACTCATATTCAATCCATCCCACCACAACCCTACAATTCACTTGAAGACTTTTTTTCGATGACAGATTCATCGTTTAATTCTTTTAAACAAAATGATTATTGCCTGTTTTTAAATATTTGGAAACCATCATCCAATCAAAATCATTTACCTGTAGTGATTTACTTTTATGGTGGTAGTTTTCTTCAAGGACATGGCACAGCTGAACTATATTGTCCTGAACACTTAGTAGAACAAGAAAATATAATAGTAGTTACTTTTAATTATCGCTTAGGTGCACTCGGCTACCTAGATTGGTCTTATTTTAATCAACATTTGAACTATAATAATGGGATTTCTGATCAAATTAACGTTTTAAGATGGGTACATCAATATATCGAACATTTTGGCGGTGATCCAAATAACGTGACACTAATGGGTCAATCTGCAGGTAGTATGAGTATCATGACATTAATGCAAATGCCCGAACTTGATGATTATTATCATAAAGTGATGTTATTAAGTGGAACGTTAACTACTGATACACCACTCAATGCACATACTAAAGTACAACATTTTTCACAACTCATGAGGCATTATTTTCCTAATAAAACACTTAAGACACTTACCAGTGATGACATTTTATATCTAATGGAGTCTCAAAAAATAGAGCGTGGAAGATCTCGTGGACTTGATTTGATTTATCAACCTATTAAAGATCATCATATGTCACGATCCATTAAAAAATTTCCCAAACCAACATTCATGAGTTATACACACGATGAAGGTGATATTTATATTGAAGACGCAACACGCACCTTACCTTCTGAACGTTTTATTCACTTGATGTCTCAATATGGTACACACGTCGAAAAAAATGATGCCCTCACAATGAAACAACAAAGAAATTTAATAACAGAGTATTGTTTTGTTCGTCCGATTTATCTATTTTTAAATAAAATGAATAGTTGCGACACTTGGCTAGCACGTTTTGATTGGCACCAACCCCATACCTCCTACTTTAAAAGTGCATATCATATATTGGATTTAGTATTTTGGTTTGGTCACCTCTCTATTTTGACTAAAAATCATTATTCTATAACTCAACATGATATGAATTTAAGTCGTAACATGATATCTGACTTAGCTTATTTTGCCCGAAAAGGTAAGATGCCATGGAAATGTTATGAACCTCAACATCAAGCGTTACATATCTATAGATAAAGACTGGAAAAGGCACTGATAGCATACACAAATCTAATATCATAAAGATACTTCTATGTGCTATCGTGCACACCTTTTCCAGTCATAAATTTTTAGCATAATGTCTATTTTTTAAAGTGAATACAATGATAAGACTAATTAAACCTATCAATGCACTAGTATAAGTAACATATTCCACTGATAAATGTGTCATAACGAGTCCACCTACGATTCCGCCAACGCCAATACCGGCATTGAGACTCGACATATTCCAACTCATCACTTGGCTTGTATCTCCTTCGACGTGTTCAATAATACCGCTTTGAATAGCTGGATTTGTACTCCACTGCATTAAATTCCACATAAATAAGCCAACTAATAATAATCCTGTTCCTGGTAATAATAAGTTAAGAATTATCATCATTATTATAAATATTGAAATCGAAATTATTAACCAACGCTTACTAGTAAACTTATCAGATAAAACACCGCCTAATGAAGTACCAATCACACCTGCTACACCATTAACAAGTAGTGCTAAAGACACAAAAGACATTTCATGTCCATTGGATAAAATTAATGGATTAATAAACACGAATGTTACAGAATTAGCAACCAGCACTAAAAATGTAATCATCAGATATTTAAAAACCTCACGAGGTCTTATGACGCTTGAGCCAGTTTGTGATTCAATACTAGATGAACGAGGTGTTTGATTTGGATGTGACAATTCATCTTCTTTTGGTAGATATATTAACATTAAAACACCAACAAATACACTTACAATAATAATGAATAAAAATGTAAATCGCCATCCTACCCAGTCGCCAATCACTGTACCGATGGGAACACCAAAGACATTCGCTCCACTAAAACCTGTATAAACAATACCAATCATTTTACCTCTGTTTTTTGCTGATGTGAGCATCGCTGTGAGTGCTAAAACTTTCACAATAATGAGTGAAGCTGCGGCAGAAGATAAAATACGTCCTACAACTATTATTCCAAAATGTGGCGCAATGGCAATCATACCATTCCCGAAGATAAAGACAATTAACGTCCATAATAATACTGATCGCGAAGAAAACCGATGAGTCAACTTCACTAATAACGGACCACATATCGCAAAGGTAAGCGCGTACAACGTTACCAGTTGCCCAACCACCGCTTCAGAAACATGAAGATCTTGACTCATTAAATTCATAATACCTGCAACCATCATCTCAACCATACCTACGATGAAAACACTTAATATAAATGTTGTTGTGCGTGCGACAGTCATAACAACTAGATGCCCCTTTCAAAGTAATAACGTAACTATTGATTTTGACTAAAATAAAACAGCTACAAACTTATCATTGTTTATAACTGTTTTATTATATAATATTTAAAGCTGTACTGTGTAGGTTAACAACTATATTTAACTACTTTGTCTTGTGCGTTGCGTTCTAGCAATGAGTTGATGACGAGCATTAAAGAATTGACCGTAACTCATATACGTTGCAATGAGTGCAGACATAATCGTCGCTGTTGTATGAATAAACACGACAAGCAATTGAAATTTAATTGCTTGAAGTGGGTCAACGCCTCCGATAATCAATCCTGTCATCATACCTGGAATTGAAACTAGACCATATGTTTTTACAGAATCAATTGTAGGAACAATCGCTAAGCGTATACTTTCTCTAATAGATGATTTTGATGCGAGCTTAGGTGTCGCTGCTAACGTAAGTTTGGATTCAATATCAGAAACATCTTGAACAAATGCTTTTTCTAAATTCTGATAAGCGAGATTAATCGCGATTAAACCATTATTAGCTAACATACCTCCAATTGGAATCACTTCATTCGCTGTAAATTTAATTGCACCTGTAGCAACAGTTGCTGCCAATGGTAGCGCTGTTCCCACAAATATAGCCACAAATGATATCCAAAAAACATGATGCATGACAGGTGAAGCACGACTTATTGTATTCCAAGATGCATTGATAATAATGACTAACACACATAGCACTAATAACCATTTTTCATTAATTTCGAAAATATAATGTAATAAAAAGCCTAAAATCAATAGTTGTATGGTTGCTCTAATTGTAGCAATAACTAAATCTTTGATAATATGCAATCCTTCTTTATAAGAAATAAAGATAGGGATTAGTAATAAAAGTGCTGTCAGACAAAGTGCTGTATTACTCATTACCATTCAACTCCTCATCACTCGATATCTTACCGTCAGTAATTGTGATTCTACGCTTAAAATGACGCATACTTTGGTCATCACTATGCGTAATCCACAAAATGGCAATCCCTTTATCTGCTAGTTTAAATATAATTTCTTCAATTTTCTTTTTATTATGTGTATCTAAAGCGCTAGTAGCTTCGTCCAATAATAAAACTTCAGGTTCATACATGAGTTGTCTAGCGATGGTAATACGTTGTTGCTCTCCCCCAGACATGTGCTCAATTTGAGCATCTAACTGATAATTACCTAATCCTACTTGAGAGATGAGTTGTTTCGCTTTATCACGGTCAAAAGCTTCACTTCTAGCCTCAGCAGGAAATTTCATATTATCTTCAATTGTATAACCGATTAACTCACTTTGTTGCATTAAATAACTCACACGTGTTCTTATCTCTTCCGGCTTATAATTAAAGTAAGATTGATCATTCAAATATAAATCTCCACTCGTGGGACTAATTAAATGATTCAATTGTTTGAGTAAAGTACTCTTACCGCTTCCAGAAGGACCTACAATAGCAATCGTGTCTCCTTTATTAATATTCAAATTAATATCATCTAAAATCGTACGATTATCAACCTTGTATGTAAGATGTTCAACCTTAAGTAGCAATTTAAACACATCCTTATATCGACATTACTAAACTCTATTCCCTATTTTGACTATTTTAATATTATTAAATTTAAGTTTGTACCTGTTAAATTATTGTACTCAATCACTCACTTATATTATAGATGTATACATACTTATAAATGCAACCACACTTAAAATCATATGCACTAGTATAGCAACTGCTAAATTTCTACCACTAAAATACTTATTATCTGAAATAGTTTATTTGCGGTTGTTAGGTTCTAATATGAAGTAATAGTTTACTTAAACACAATCGTATAAGTAGCAGTACTGTTTAAAATGCTATTAAATTTGTAATCATATGCAAAGCAATGGGTACTGCTAAATTACGGTGGCTAAAATGGTAACCTATAACAAATACGACTGCTGCAATAAAGTAAGGTCCTGCTTCAAATGGTGAAACTGCATCAGTACAATGAAAATATGTAAATCCCACTATTGACACAATATACATCAAACCATAAGTTAATTTTTTACCTAGTTCATGAATGATTAAATGACGAAATAAAAGTTCTTCAATGATTGGTGTAAAAATAACAATATCTATAAATAGTATGGGTGTTATCCACTTTCAAACTTTTCTTCTTAAAAGTTGGTATACTTACATAAAATTTCTATAAAAAGGATACATTGCAAAATCACTTGAAATATATAAGCGACAATTAAATTATCCCGCGATTTAATATATAGTATTGTAGCTGCTGAAGCAATAACGATATATGGAAAAATTTCAAAAATCGATGCCATGTCGTAAACATGTACGATCGTTTCAATAACAATAGACAAACCAATTACAAATTGTCTATTCCATACTTTTCCTAATTCATGGATGATGAGATATCTATAAATGATTTGTTCTACCATTGGACGTAAGAATACCATGGATATAAAAGTAACTAACAACACATATGGTGATTTAAATAGCCCTAGCGTACGTTGTTCGGATTGAGTGAGATGATAACTTAAATGATTAGGTAATGATGTTCCAATCACCCGAATTATAAGTAATAATAAATATACGACAATCGCAACTATTACAATTTTAATTATTTTATTCTTTGCAATTATCCATTGTTGCTTCATCACATCATTTATTACAGATTGATGTATTTTATAAAAGATAATTAATATTAGACCTTGAGCAATCACAAAACTTAAACTCAATGAACAATGATACAACCATTGTGGTGGTGCCTGTTGTGTTATCATGGCAGTGATGCCTAATGAGCCGAAAACAACAATGATTGGTATGATACTTTGTAATAAAATATAAGTTGGTATTAATATAAAATTTCTTTTTAAAACTGTCCTACTGTCTGATAAATGATGCGGTCGACCTTGTTTCTCTGAAGATTGTTTAATATCCATATTGTCCCTCTTCTCGCATAAAACATTTATTTTCATCTTAATATAGCCGTACAATAATTTTAATGTTTTTCTATTAGACTTTCATTGTAAAACGCATACATTGTTGTATCATAATATTGAAAACGTTTTTAGGGGGTATTGTTTATGTCAGTTTTAACTGTCATGCAATTCATAGTCAATATTATCATCATGATTGTGTTATTAACGATTATGATTCTTGGGGTTATTTGGTTATTTAAAGATAAAGGTCAAAATCAACACAGTGTACTAAGAAATTTTCCTGTTTTGGGTCGAATCCGTTATATTTCTGAAAAAATCGGTCCCGAATTAAGACAATATTTCTTCGCTAACGATAATGAAGGAAAACCTTTTTCACGAAGTGATTATAAAAACATCGTTTTAGCTGGAAAATATAAATCACGAATGACCAGTTTTGGTACAGGGAAAGATTACTTAGAGGGATTTTATATTCAAAATACGATGTTCCCACTTCAAGCAACTGAATTACATATCGATCATACTGAATTCATTTCTACATTCTTATATCATATTGAGAATGAGCGCCTATTTAGTAGAGAAGAATACAGAAAAAGCGCTCAGGTTGATCCGTTTTTCTTAACTGATGAACATGCAGTAGTATTGGGCTCTAACCTTAAGCATCCCTTTAAAATTAAACGCTTAGTTGGTCAATCTGGGATGAGTTATGGCGCTTTAGGTAAAAATGCAATTACTGCACTGTCAATGGGGTTAGCTAAAGCTGGTACATGGATGAATACAGGTGAAGGTGGATTATCTGAATATCATTTGAAAGGTAATGGTGACATCATCTATCAAATTGGTCCAGGACTCTTTGGAGTAAGAGATCATGATGGCAATTTTAATAGAGACATGTTTATCAATCTTGCCGAACACAATAATGTACGCGCATTTGAAATTAAGTTAGCTCAAGGTGCTAAAACACGTGGTGGGCATATGGAGGGGAACAAAGTCACAGAAGAGATTGCACGCATTAGAAATGTGAAACCATATGAAACTATTAATTCACCTAATCGTTTTGATTTTATTAAAAATCCAACAGATTTACTGAATTTCGTTAATCATTTACAATCGATAGGTCAAAAACCTGTCGGCTTCAAAATTGTTGTCAGTAAAGTTGAAGAAATAGAGGCGTTAGTTAAAACAATGATAGAGATAGACACCTATCCAAGCTTTATTACTGTTGATGGTGGTGAAGGTGGTACAGGCGCTACCTTCCAAGAGCTTGAAGATGGTGTTGGTTTACCGTTATTTACAGCACTTCCTATCGTTTCAAGTATGTTAGAAAAGTATGGCATAAGAAACAAGGTTAAAATTTTTGCGTCCGGTAAATTAGTGACTCCAGATAAAATCGCTATTGCATTAGGATTAGGTGCGGATCTCGTCAATATTGCTAGAGGTATGATGATAAGTGTAGGATGCATCATGAGCCAACAATGTCATTTAAATACATGTCCAGTTGGAGTAGCAACAACCGATCCTAAAAAGGAAAAGGGACTTATTGTTGATGAAAAACAATACCGTGTTACAAATTATGTTACAAGTTTGCATGAAGGTTTATTTAACATCGCTGCAGCTGTAGGCGTTCATAGTCCAACGGAGATTACTTCCGACCATATTATCTATAGACAATTAGATGGCACTACAACGTCCATTCAGGATTATAAACTTAAATTAATTTCTTAAATCACAACATCGAAAAGGAGCGAGACAAAATGCTGTCTCACTCCTTTTCAATTTAATTATCTTCATTCATTTTACTTTTATCTTTTAAACCATTACGTTTGAGTTGTTTAACAACCCTATCCACACTCACATGGTCACCTTTTTTGGCATCTGATGATATGAAACCTAAATTTTTCTTAAGCTGATCTATATCCGCATCTTTATAATCAATATCGATATGTTCGATGGCTTTTCGATCTTTAAAATCAGCTTTATATGTAACCCCGTCTATCCCTTTGAATGCTTGTTCATCATTTTTAAACATTTGTTTAGCTTCATCTTTATCGATGCCTAAATCATCATATTTAATTGTTGCTATAGTAGATTGTTTGAGAACTTCATCATCTTTGTATGTCAAAGATGTAATCACTTGCTTTCCGTTGACTTCGCCTTCATAAGTTTTTGTGCGTTCTTTCCCACATGCCGAAAGAGATACAGCACTTATAACTAATACTACTAAAAGCGATATGACTTTTTTCATAGTAGTCGCCTTCTCTCATCTTTAATCATGTTAATTATATCATCTTTAATTTGAATATGTTACTTATATGAAGATAAATATCTTTTTATTTCGAAAATTTAAACATCTATAAACATGGTATTCAGAATTTCACTACTTAGAATGTTATACTACTCTTAAAGACTTATTAATGGAGGAATGACTATGCCAGAATCTAAAGCGTTACTTAAATCTTTAACAGATGTTAATGGTATTTCTGGACATGAAATGCAAGTTAAATCTTTAATGAAAGATTATTTAACACCTGTGAGCGATGATATCGTTGAAGACCAATTAGGTGGTATTTTTGGTAAAAAGAATGCTACTCATGGAACTAAATCTTTAATGATTTCTGGCCATTTAGATGAAATTGGCTTTATCGTTACACAAATTGATGAACAAGGATACATTTATTTCACGCCAATTGGTGGATGGTGGAATCAAGTCATGTTATCTCAAAAAGTGACGATTACTACTGAAAGTGGCAAAGAGATACGTGGAATTATTGGTTCTAAACCTCCACACGCCCTCTCGTCGGAAGAACGCAAAAAACCAGTTGATATTAAAAATATGTACATCGATATTGGTGTGCGTAATAAAGAAGAAGCGAAAGAAGCGGGAATCGAATTAGGTAATATGATTACACCTTATAGCGAATTTGAATCATTAGCGAATGATAAATACTTAACTGCTAAAGCTTTTGATAATCGCTATGGATGTGCACTCGCTGTTGAAGTACTTCAACAACTAAAAGATGAAAACATAGACATCAATTTATATGCCGGTGCAACTGTACAAGAAGAAGTAGGTTTACGTGGTGCTAAAGTTGCAGCAAATTTGATTAAACCTGATTTAGCAATTGCGGTGGACGTCGGGGTTGCATACGATGTTCCAGGTATGACGAGTGAAAAAAATGAAGGTAAGTTGGGCGATGGTCCATTAGCAATATTGATGGATGCCACTAGTATCGCTCACGATGGTTTGCGCAAACATATTAAAGACGTTGCTGAGCATCATAATATTCCAGTACAGTGGGCAACAACACCTGGTGGTGGTACAGATGCAGGTAGCATTCATGTAGCCAATGAAGGTATCCCAACGATTACAATCGGCGTGCCATTAAGATATATGCACTCTAATGTATCTGTGCTCAACATTGATGATTATACAAATTCAGTGCGCTTAATTACTGAGATTGTTCGATCATTAAATGATGACAGTTATCAAGCACTTATGTGGTAAATGAAGGAGGCGTATCATGTTTTCTACTGGTAATAAAGCTAAAAAGACTATATTTGGAGCTATGACTTGTTCAAAATGTGGTAAGACACTCAATAATGATGAAAATATTACCATCAAAATCAATACTAAAGAATTAAAAGGTTATACTCACTTATCAAGTTGGGCTGATGCACAGTATAAATTGTGTGAAAACTGCTCAGAATAAGCATTACCAGAGCACAAATGAATTAAGTTAACATTCATATGAGAATTTACTACCACATCTCAATAACAAAAATTAAATTTATTTCATTGATTACCTGACAATATATTAAAACATGCCTGAGACAAGAAATGATGTCTTAGGCATGCATTATTTTCTATAATTTTATTTAGTAGAGTTTTTCCAACTTTCATCACTTAACATTTCTCCAGGCCATGTATAAGCCATAACGCCACCATCTATACGAATAGTTTCACCAGTTATAAATGAACTATCATCGGAAGCTAAAAATGCTACAAGTTTCCCGACTTCATCCGGTGTTCCTAGTCGACCTAATGGTGTTACCCATTTTTGATTTTCTCGGAATGTTTGTCCGGCTTCTTCATCTGATGTACCTGCTAAATTATCAACAAGTGGTGTTTCGATTGTTCCAGGTGCTATGGCATTAGCACGAATATTTTCACGTCCGTATTCTATAGCGATAGATTTTGTGAAATTAATGACACCGCCCTTTGCAGCATTATACCCTGAACGGTATAAATCGGCAGCTTGTCCAGAGAATGAAGCTGTATTAATAATAGAACCACCTTGTTTCATCATTAAAGGTAATAAAAATTTAGTTACTAAAAACGTTCCTCTCATATCAACAGCCATAATTTTATCAAACACTTCAACTGGATACTCATGAATACGTCCGGCGCCATTATCTACACCCGCATTATTAAAAATAACATCTACATGTCCAAATTCTTGTGCTATTTTTTCTGAGAATTGTTTGACTTGTTTATCATCTGAAATGTCTACGCGATATGCAGTTGCTTTCCCACCATTATCATTAATAGACTGCACAGTTTCTTCTAATTGATCTGATATATCAAGCGCTAACACATGTGCTCCTTCTATTGCTAACGCCACGGCTGATGCTTGTCCAATACCAGTACTCGCACCGGTAATCACTGCGATTTTGTTTTCTAAACGTTCCATCCAAAGTCACTCTCCTATCACTTATGCATACTTAATATAATTAAGTATCATATTAGTTTTAGTTTTCCACGATGTGAATCACCTTAAACAGTGATAAGAATAAGACGGAAAACCTATTATTTTTTAGGGAGTCAATACACTTCCGAAAACCACTTAACTTCTAATATTAATTTTTAAATATAATTACTTATCAATCATCTTAAATATTTCAGAAAAATTAACTGTAAGTTCTTTTCAATTTATCTATATCATGTACAATAAAATTAAATAGGGATTATTTTAAACGCATTGTTTCAATAATAGGAGGCAAACATGGAAGAAAGAATTGGTTTGATAGACATTGGTTCCAACACGATTCGACTTGTTATATTTGGCTACAATAAAAAAACTGGGCTCAATGAAATACTGAATATAAAAACACCTGCACGATTAAGTCAATATCTCACTAAGTCCAATGAAATGAATGATGAAGGTATTCATGTTTTAAAAGAGACATTAAGCAGTTTTAGAAAAGTTGCGGATAAATTTAACGTTGATGCATTATATCCCATCGCAACAGCTGCTATCCGTCAATCAAAAAATCGTGAAGCTATCATTAAAGAAATTAAACAAGATATTCATATCGAAATTCAAATTGTACCTGAAGAAGATGAAGCATTTTACGGTTACTATGCGATTACACATACTACTGATATTGAAAATGGAATTTCTGTCGATATCGGGGGCGGTTCTACCGAAGTTACCCTTTTCAAAGACAAGCAACTTAAAGAGGCTCATAGCTTTCCATTCGGCGTGGTATCACTTAAGCGTCAGTTTTTTGGTGATAAAGCACACAATGACAAAACAGCCATTAAAAATATGGAACAGTTTTTACGTGAGCAATTTAGTCAGTTAGACTGGCTATCCAACCAACATATTGCGCTTGTAGGAGTAGGTGGTTCTGCACGTAATGTTGCACGCATTCATCAATCAGCACATGCATACCCTATCGGTGGCGTTCATAACTATAAGATGACTTCGAAAGATATTAACAATGTTTATGATTTAATCCGTAAAAGTTCTCGCGATGAACTTACAAATTTAGACGGTTTAAGCCGCGATCGCGTCGATATTATTCTGCCAGCTATCTCCGTCTTTAAAACACTTTTCAAAAAAATTGACGCCACACAATTCACCTTCTCAAGAAAAGGAATTCGTGAAGGATTTATTATGAACCACATCAGCAAACGATATCCTGATGAGTTTAATAAAAGTAACGTACGTAAAGATGCATTACGTCATTTAGCGAATGAATATCATATTGAAGAAACGAGTGCTAATCGTCGTGTAAAATTAGCTCAATCCTTATTGAATCAAATTATAAGTGAACGATCACTTAATATTTCAGCAATGGAAAAAGAATTATTTATTGAAGGTTCCTACATTTATTACCTAGGTAGTTTCATTGATTCAGACTCAAGTTCACCACATACGTATTACTTAATCGCAAATTCAATGATTAACGGCTTTTCACATAAAGATCGTGTGAAATTAGCTTTGTTAGCTAGTTTTAAAAACAAATCTTTACTTAAATTTTATTGCAAAGAAACACAGTGGTTTAGTAATAAAGAAATAGATACAATACAAGCTTTAGGGGGGATTATTAAATTTGCAAACACCTTGAATATCTCACATACTAGTTTTGTAGAGGAAGTTAAACTAAAAGCAAAGAAAGATGACAAATACGATTTATTAGTTTATTACAAAGGTTCACCTATTGCAGAAGAATACCAAGCAAATCGTCAGAAAAAGCATATTGAAAAAATTTTAAAAGGTAAGGTTTCTATTATATTTACAAAATCTTAAAATTATTATGATATTTTAGATTGGTGCATAATAAAGATAAATTAATGAGGTGTATGTATAGTATGCAAACTCGATTGGGAGAAAAAGATATTAATTTACCGCAGTATTACAACAATAGGGAGTTAAGTTGGCTAGATTTTAACTATAGGGTATTACAAGAATCATATGATAAAAATAATCCGTTGCTTGAAAAACTTAATTTTATTTCTATCTTCAGTTCAAATTTAGATGAATTCTTTATGGTTCGAGTGGCTGGGTTAAAAGACCAAGTCAAAATGGGATATGACAAACCTGAAAATAAAGCACAAATGACGCCTCAAGAACAACTTGATGCTATTAAAATTAAAAATACAGACTATGTGAACACTCAATATCAACGTTATAACGAATTAATTAAAGAATTAGCCAATTACGATATTGAGATGGTAAAACCTGAAGACTTATCAGATGCATTGATAGAAAAATTAGAACAAGAGTTCAAGTTAAGTGTCTTGCCGACACTCACTCCGTTAGGTATTGATGCGTATCATCCATTTCCAAAGTTAAATAATAAAAGTTTAAATATTTTTGTTGATATCGATACGGAAGATGCCATTAATTCAGCTATCGTTCAAATTCCTTCATTAATTCCACGCTTTTTAACTTTAAATGAGGGTACAAAACAATACGTTGTCATGGTAGAAGATGTGATTACGTATTTCATCAATTATTTATTTACAGGATACGAAGTACTAAATACTTTTACTTTCCGAATCACACGTAATGCAGATTTAACCATTCATGAAGATGGCGCTGAGGACTTGCTTATAGAAATTGAACGTTTCTTAAAAGAACGTAAGAGTGGTTCGGCTGTACGTTTAGAATTAGATTGTCGCACTTCTGAAAAAGAGAATGTAGAATGGTTAATCAATCAATTAGAAATTGAAGATAATGATATTTATTATTTAGATGGTCCACTTGATTTAACATTCTTATTTGGATTGGTTGATCATCTATCTCATAAGCTCAAATATTTAACGTATGAGAAATATACTCCTCAACCACCTAGATCATTAGGCAACAAGAATATCTATCAATTATCATTAGAAAGAGATATATTCTTCCACCATCCGTATGAATCATTTGAACCAATAGTTGACTTTATTCGACAAGCAGCAGATGACCCAAATACAATCGCTATCAAACAAACCTTGTATCGAGTGAGTAAGGATTCGCCGATTATTAACAGCTTAAAAGAAGCTGCTGAAAACGGCAAGCAAGTAACGGTGCTCGTAGAATTAAAAGCACGCTTTGATGAAGAAAATAACGTACATTGGGCACGTATGCTAGAAGATGCTGGCTGTCACGTTATTTATGGTATGACACATCTAAAAACGCATAGTAAAATTGCGCTAGTCGTTAAACGCATCAACAATGAACTTACGTCATTTGTTCATTTAGGCACAGGTAACTATAATGATAAAACTGCTAAATTATACACAGATATGGGTATCATTACGACAAATAAAGATATCGCTGAGGATGCAATTAACTTCTTTAATTACTTGAGTGGTTACTCAACAAAACCAGAATACAATAAATTGATTGTAGCACCATACGATATTCGAGACGTCTTCATTGATCGTATCGATAAAGAGATACGTAGTCATTTACAACATGGTAATGGTAAAATTATGATGAAAATGAACTCTTTAACCGATAAAACGATTATCGAAAAGCTCTTCGAAGCATCCCAAGCAGGCGTTAAAATACAACTCATCATTCGTGGTATATGTTGTCTTAAACCAGGCATTCCAGGTATTAGCGAAAATATAGAGGTTGTTAGTATAGTGGGTCGTTTGCTTGAACATTCACGTATTTACTACTTCCATAATAATAGTGAGGCGCATATTTATTTATCTTCAGCTGACGTTATGACACGTAATATGATTAAACGTGTCGAAATATTGTTCCCTGTTGAAGATAAATCAATAGGACAACGATTAGTTAACTATATGAATTTACAATTATCTGACAACCAAAAAGGTCGTTACCAAGATGCACAAGGCCTTTATCATTATGTCGAAAACAATTCATCTCCTTTAAACTCTCAATCTTACTTGATGCAAGAAGCAATTAAGTATGGAGAAGAACTAAAAAAACAATCGGTACAACCTTCTGGACAACCTGTTCATTCTAGACGTGGCGGTAGTTGGATGCGAAAATTAAAAAACACATTTAAAAGATAAACTCACCTTGACAATTGTATTTTATATGAAATGAACACGAAATTAATAAATATCTTTTTATAAATATACAACTTGTTATTTTTTATAATAATTAAGAGGTACAGAACACATCACTTTAACTCAACATTTTGTGAGTATAAAAGTCGTTCTTGTACCTCTTTTTTATCTATGATGATTTATAGGATTGTGGGTGTTCATACCATTCTTTTAAAAATGTATATAAAACATCACTATATTGAGCTAATTCCTTTGCTTTTATTTTCTCATCTACACTATGTGCCTCTTCTAAACTACCTGGCCCATATAATATCGTGGGAATGCCAAAATGTGCTGTCCAACCTCCATCAGTTACAGTTGTACTCATACCATGTTCAAGCTTTTTATTATGAATATGTTCATGTGCTTCTTCTAATTGCTTAAAACCTGGATGATGTGTCGGAACAGTGAAACTTGGGAAAATTTCTCCTTTATCCTCAATCATGGATGTACCACCCCATTCAAATTCAAGTGGATTCTCTCTGAGCCATACATCTGCTTCTGCAACCTTATTTAAATATCGCTCTATTTCATTAACTACAGATTCATAACTTTCGTTCGGTAAGTAATGAACAGTAATCCATAATCGACATTCATCTGCAATAAATGCAGGGTGACGTCCACCTTCTATGACAGCTGGGTTAATTGTATTCGCACCTGGAGGCATTCCAGGACTCTTCTTCATGACACCCCAATGCCTTTCAAGTTCATTAAGCGATTGAATCACCTTTGTCATTTTTTCAATGGCACTTGCACCAAACAAGCCCCCACCAGCATGTATCGTTTGACTACGCGCACCATCATGTATTGTATTTTTACTTTTAACTGTAATCCATCCGGTAATCACGCCACCTTGCCCAAGTGCTTGATTCTCACTCGTATCTAAGACAAGGGCTAAGTCACCTTTAGGTCCTATTTCACATGCACGTTTAGTTCCTGCTTCACCTACTTCTTCACCGACTACTGATTGAACAATAATATCACCTTCTGGACGTTGCCCCGCTTGATGTAATTGCTCCAAGACGTAGAATAATGAAGACATACCACCTTTCATATCGCTAACGCCACGACCGTATAACCATTCATCTTTGTTGGTAAGTTTAAAAGGTGGATACTGCCAATATTGATCGTCATCTACAGAAGCTACATCAACATGTCCATTCAATATCAGTTTTGGCGCTTTAGGATTGTGCCCTTTTAAGGTGGCTACTATCACACTATCATTGTCATATAACTGTTCTCTCTGTATTGAAAAATCCAGTTGTTTAAGTAACGTTTCGATTTCATCTTGCAATGGATCTGTATTACGTCCAGGTGGACTTTCAGTATTAAATCTCACTAGCATATCTAAAATTTCAAATTGACGTTTATCCAATTGATATCCCATCCTTTGTGTAAAGTGGTTGAATTCAAACGTAACAATTTAAGTGTAACATGAAACAAAAATGCTATTTTAAATAGAGAAATGTCATCATTTAAACAGGTCTTATCGTTACTTCATTAACATTAACGTGACTATGTTGTGTTAAAGCATATACTACAGCATCAGCAATATTCTGAGCTTCAAGTTTTTTGCGTTCCCCAAAATCAGTACCTTCCGTCATAGGGGTATCAACCATTCCTGGTGAAATACTAGTCACTTTAACACCTGTACGTGCTAATTCCTTTTCAAGAGACTGTGTGATTGCATGTATTGCTGCTTTTGTCGCACCATAAACGGCGTTCGTCTTTGTTGGTTCAAATCCTGATACTGATGCAAGATTGATGATATGCCCACTAGATTGTTTTAACAAATAAGGCAATGTTGCTTGTAAAACATGGAGTGTACCTTTAATATTTACATCTATCATAGTATCCCACTGCTCAACATTATAGTCTGTAATCTTAGATGATAAACTTTGACCTGCGCTATTCACAACAATATCGATATGACCAAAATGGTCTATTACAGCTTTTAACATATCATCTATGTTCGATTTTACAGTGACATCCGCTGAAACAACTTTAGCCGGGGTATTTAATTGCTGGGCTATTTCGTTTAAGCGTTGTTCGTTACGACCAACCAGAACTATTGATGCACCTTGTTGACTTAACTTTTTGGCAATCGCCTCTCCTATACCGCTACTCGCACCTGTAACGACTGCAACTTTCTCTTTAACTTTTGCCATACATCATTACTCCTTATCATAGAATTATTTTGAACATCTTTATCATAACGTTTTGTTAGAGAATAGGACATTAATGTGATTTAGAAATCAACTTTAAACAAAAGAATCAAACATATATTTAATTATAAAAATCATTTTATATTTAGTCATTTTTAATTATAAAGAAAACATAGTAACTAAAGAATAAAAGTCAAACTTTAGGAGAAACAGTACTGTCGTTTTATGAACGGGTATTAAAACTAGGTGAAAATAATCATCGTACTGCTTTTGAATTTCGTTTTGAAGAGTTATTTTCAAATGAAGAATGGTGCGCATTATCGCTAGCAGAACGTCAGAAACAAGAAAAAGCTTTTAGATGCGAAGTGAACAAGCGAGAGTATATACGTATGCCATTTTCACGTGAAAACGATGCTAAAAATAAGTTGTTTAATATTGTTTATGCTTACAATGCCGTAAAAAACTTTAAACAGGCTAAAGACTCTAGAAATCGTAGAAGTCGAAACCTTTAATAATTATCAAGACAGCTTACATTGTGATGATTAAAATATGTTTGGAAATGAAATATTTGATGTAATCATAGGATATTTCGTATGAGACAATATGACACATTAAAATTAATGTAAATCATCGTTGAATCACAGATCAAAAATGAAGACCATAACTCACAGGGGTAGTAAGTTACGGTCTCCTAACACATTAATTTAGATTTTAGGGGTATATAGAGTGTCAATTTTGCCCTCAATTACTCTTTGAGAGCAAGCGAGTTCAACATTGTGGGAGTTCGTTAAAAATCAACTTGTAACGAGGGCTTTGCGCTCTAAACTATAATAATATAATCTTTCAGCATCAATATACGGGATAGAATCAATCGTCAAATATCCATCTTTAATGTCTCCAACCAACCCTTGGTTAACGCCTGTGTTTACATAGATGTCATAACTACTTACATCGGAGAAGATTAATTCTTCTATAGCATTTCTCATAGTCATCACCTCAATAATTTACTCTTTCCTTACACTTCATATACTACATCATTTTATGTAAATTAAAAGCATTTTGTGATACATTTCACAAAAGTATCACTTATTTTTATTAATAATCAAAATTCAATAAATAATAATTTAGTATAAGTAATTAAGTGATGTATCTATAAATATCATCTCGAATGGACGTATTCATTGATAGATGCATAGTTACCACGCTATTTCCATTAGGCATATAATCTTGCTTCTCAGTTCCTTTAATATATTTGGCTTTACCTAAATAGTAGAAATATTTCCCTTCATCATCTCTTTTTTTCACAAATATATACATATCTGTATTACTTTCTTCATGCTTTAAAATATTTTGTACTTCTGGTGAAGTTAATTTACGATTGGACCGCGTGTACCATTTCAATTCGTCTTGGCTCAAAAATTCATCGTCGTACTTAGTATTATCACTGATATTCTCATGTTTATCATAAGTGATAAATAAAGGAAGTGTACGATGTTTCATACGATAACCATTGATTGTTCCAGATTCATCTTTATCCCAGTTTAATAACTTAACAAAATCTTCCCTAGAATATTTGTTATATAGAATTAAACTGTTTTTCTTATTTTGATATCTGTCATTATTATAATTAGCAAGATCAATTAAATCATGAATAAATGTGTTAAATAGTGGTTTATTTAAAGCCTCTTTAAATTCATTTGCTAGACAAATAAGATTATCCTTATATTGTATTAAAGGTAATCCGTAAGTTTTACCTATAGTCTTTTTGAAAAAAGTAAAATCTAAAATGCTTAATGAAGTGTTAATATCATATTCCGAAATATCGTTATTAATGTTTAACATTTTTTTTGTTAAATTTTCATAAGTTACGTCATTTTGTATAATTTCTTTCAATACATCAATATCTACTTTTTTAAGTCCAGGTGTTAATTGTCTTGATAAAAATGTTAAATTTTTAAATTCATTAATACTTAATTCATTCTCAATAATTTTATTTTTTATTAAAAACTCATAATAATTTTTAAAACGTGAGAAAATCACACTTGGATCAATCGAATCGTTATTTATAAAGTCCATAAGTAAAGGTAATTTACCTATACGGTCTTTTACATTGTTAAAAGCTTCTTTAATTAATTTTGGTTGATTTAATTTAACAGAATCTAGTGAATTATAAATTTTATTTTTAGCTACTTCTTCAAAATTTATTGTTGAAACACCGTTTAAAACCGTAGTATCTGTTAAGAATTTTCTGTAATTATCCTTATTTTGAGATTTATTTCCAGATAAGGCTATTGGGATCATATAGTTAGTTTTATAATTACCGATAAAATCAATAACAGTAACAAATTCTTTATTAGTACTTTTTCTTAATCCTCTACCAAGCTGTTGAATAAATATAATACTTGATTTAGTAGGTCTTAACATTACAACTTGATTTATTTCAGGAATATCAATTCCTTCGTTAAACAAATCTACAGTAATTATATAATTAATAGATCCTTCTTTTAGTTGTTGAATTGTTTCAGCTCTATAAGCTATAGAATCTTTTCCTGTCAAACCAACCGATGATATACCACGTTTACTTAATTGGTTTGCTAATTGATACGCCTCACCCCTACTACTAACAAATATTAAACCCTTTAAAACGTCACCTGAATAACCATAATAATTAGTCTTTTTTATGATGTGTTCAACACGTTCATTAGATGCTAAATATTTTAGATTAAATGCATCTTCTTGACTCATTTCATTTTGAATATAATCTGTAACTCCAAAATAATGAAAAGGACATAAAATATTACTCTCTAAAGCCTCTTGTAAACGAATTTCATAAGCAATATTATAATTAAACAATTCAAAAATATTTAATTCATCAGTTCTTTCTGGTGTTGCAGTCATTCCTAGCAAAAAGTTAGGTTTAAAATAATTAAATATTTTCTGATAACTAGATGCAGCAATTCGATGAGCCTCGTCAAAAACGATGTAGTCAAAATGATTAGAGTTAAACAATTTATAATTTTCCTTTTTAGAAAGTGTTTGAATTGTTGCAAAAAGGAATTTAGCATCATGATCCTTTCGTTTTCCTGTTAATAATCCAAAATTACTTTCATCCTCATATGGAAATACTTTCTTAAATTCTTCTATAGCTCTATTTAATATACCTTCATTATGAACAATAAATAGAAATTTATCTGGAGAATAAGCTCTTACATCAAGTGCGCATAAAATAGTTTTTCCAGTCCCTGTCGCAGATATAATTAACCCCTTTTCTTCTCCCACATTTCTCAAAGACTCTAATGACTTTAATGCGTGTTCTTGCATTAAATTGGGTTTTATAAGTTTTGATTCATTAAACGTTTTAATATCTGAATTTTGAACAACAGTGTTATCAAATACTTTTTGCAATGTTTGATATTCAAAAGACTGTTTATATTCATTTATCCATTCATTAGTTAAAGAAAAGCTAGAATCCCAAAGTTCATCAAATTTATATTTAATATTGTTAACAAGATCTCCATTTTTATGAGTAGATAAAAATAAATTATGTTCATAATTCAATTTCAATGCATTAGAAGTTAAATTCGAACTCCCTATAATAAAAGAAGTGTGGTTATGATGTTCAAATATGTACCCCTTAGCATGGAACCCCTCAATGTTTGTTAATTTAACCTCTACATTCTCTAATTTCAATAATTCCTCAAACATTTTCGGACTATTAAAACCTAAGTAATTTGATGTTATTATCCTTCCTTTTACGCCTTTCTTACTTAAATCATAAAAATGTGATTTTAGACTTGCTAAACCACTCTCGGTTATAAATGCAACCGAAATACAAAATGATTGGCAATTATGCAGCTGATCTATAATAGTAGAAAGTACATTTTCTTCTTTGTTATTTACTAGTAATCTTGGAACAAAATTGCCTTTATGGGAACTATCTTTATCTATAAATCCCTTATATAAAGATTGCTTAATATCTTGTATCAAATTACTCAATCTAATTCTCCTCTATTATACGTCTTACAGCAGGTATGTCTGCTGGAGCCCATTCTAATTTATCTAGTTCATTTTTTCCTACCCATTTTATTTCCTTATGTTCAGTTAAAGTTGGTTTTTTATTGTTAAGTTCACACTTATAGGTTGTTAAGTTAACTATTCCAAAATCATACTCATAAGTTGTGGTTGTTACCTTATCACCAACAATTAAATCACATTTCATTTCTTCTTTAATTTCTCTTATTAATGCGTCTTTTTCGGTTTCCCCATTTTCTATTTTTCCACCTGGAAACTCCCATTTTAAAGGTAAACTCATATTTTCGCTTCTTTGCGCACATAGTATTTTGTTATCAGAATATATAATAGCACCTACTACATTAATTTCCTTTTTCAATTTCATCACCTTCATACCTTAATAAATTTATTTTAATTTTAACAAATGTATATGCGTTTATACATCCAAACTACTGCTAAAAATGCTCTGTTTATGTATATAAAATTTATTCTTTAAACAAGTCGTGGTTTACATACTTAATATATTAGATGAGTTAAAATATCATTTATATAGATAATTCATTGTTATTAAACGTATTTTATTTATGTATAAAAAAGGTATTCAGATCATCTAAACCATCTGAATACCTAAAATTTTCAATTCATATATAATTACTTTACTCTCTCAAACAACTTCTGATAGTTATTCTTTGCTTGTTCATACTTTAATGTTTCTTTTGTTTTAACATGTTTGAGTGGATTTTTAATTATTTTATCCATATAGGCTGCGAATGCTTCAATGTTATCTGGCTCAACAAGATAGCCATTTTTACCGTGCTCTATGATTTCACCAGGACCGTATCTTACGTCGTAAGCAATGACTGGGCAACCTACTTCAATACTTTCCATAACGGTTAAACCAAAACCTTCGTATTCACTGGTTAATAGTGAGGCTTTAGATTTTTTAAACTCTTCAAGAGGATGCTTGGTAAAATCATTTAAATCAACTTTATCTTCAATTTGATATTCTTTAACTAAATCTAGTATGACTTGTTTTTGATTTTGTTCATCTGCACCATAAATAGCTAATTTCGTTTGATGTCCATATTTTAAGAATTGATTATAAGATTTGATTAAATGATCCACTTGTTTCTGTTTGCCTAGTCTACCAATAAATACGAATCTATCCTCTTTGTCATGAGTATCTTGTTGTCCATAGCTTTTAATAAAGTGAGGTACAATCGATATTTTTTCATCGCTAATACCATATGCATGTTGTATATCGTCTTTTTGCATATGTGTGAGCAAGAGGTATTGAGCTACTTTATCAGAATTTTCCAGTGCAATTTTGTATGAAGATTTAATATTATCGCCATCGATGTGGCTATTATGAAATACAAGCACATTTTTTGTGTTCATACAATTATTTAAAAGTGGTTTATCTAGAAATTTCTAAAATCTTTAAGTTATAATAATATTATCTTCTAAATATAATAATTTAGGTAAGATATTAAAAAACACCTATTTGATGTATTAAGATAAGTTATGATCGTATATAATAAAAAAACCAGTTAATTTTTTGGGAGGAATTAAAATTACTAAACTTATATCTATAATTATACCTGTTTATAATAAAGAACTCTTTATTGACAAATGTGTACAATCATTAATTGATTTAGATATCGACAAAAATCAAATAGAAGCTATTTTTGTCGATGATTTATCTTCTGATAATTCACTCAGAATAATCGAAAATTACGCTCAAAAGTATGAATTTATAAAATGTATACAACTTAGTCAAAATTCTGGAGATCCTTCAACACCTAGAAATGTTGGTATTAAAAATGCTAAAGGTGAATTTATTACTTTACTAGACGCAGATGATTGGCTTGATCCTATAGGATTACCAAAACTTGTTAAACAAATGATTCAACATAATTCAGATATCGGATTTGGTCAGTGTTATAAACACACAGATAATAATATTAAAAAAATCGCAACTTTTTCTTCTTATCAAATTGCAAATGGTCTTATTCCATATGAAATACCCAAAATTTTTAGAGCAGTAGGACCACCAGGAAAAGTTTTCAAAAAATCTACAGTAGTTGATAATAATATATAATTCAAAAAAATGAAATTTGGAGAGGACAAATTATTTTTTGCAGAACTAATTAGTAAAAGTAAAAGTGCATCAATGTCTTCACATGCTACATATCATGTGAATCGTTACTCTGAAAATGTATCATTAGTAAAATCAACTACTGTAATCGAAAAATCTGAAATTAATTTAAAGGTATTAGAATGTGTTCTTCAATTAAATATAACGGATTTAGCAAAAAAGCACGTGTTAAGTCGTATTATTGAAATGGATTTTATGAGTCGTTTCTTAGTTACAAAAACATTTTTAAAATCTAATAACAAAGAATATTTTTATAATCAATTTTCAAAAATGGAAAATATTATATTCGAAGCGGGCTATGACGTTAAATCGTTGCTTACTATAGATAAATATAAAAATTTATATCAATTATTTCACTCTAATAGAACATTGGTAAACGAATATGTGCACTACCTTTTATTTGATTTAGATAAAAATAAATTCATAAAAAATAATGTTGTGTATTATGAACCGAAAGAAAAATTTATTAATCTAATTCCTTTGTACTCAATTTGTACACCTGTTTATAGTGGTACAAAAATGATTGATAATCATTTATATGAATGTATTAAGTTATTTAAAAAACCGAAAATAAAAATTAATGACGTTAAGTTAGTTGAAATTAATAACGCTACACAGTCAACTCATATTGACTATAAACTTTTGGATGATTATATTTATATCAAAACCAGTGATTTAACTTTCGGTGAAAAAGATTTTAATATTGAAGTTCAGTTTAATGATTATAACTCAGAACTAGTCTTCGCTACTTATCCTAATCATAATTCTATAGTTGAATTGAAAAGGCAAAATTTTAAATTAGAATTTAAAAATCCTAAAAATAAAAATTTAAAGTCAAATTCTACTAAAACAAAGTATATATCAAAAAATCCGAAACAAGTATTAATTAAAAAGAATATAAAAAAATACTCTGATACAGACTTTAAAATAGCACAAAGTTCTATTAGAAAGGGAAGCCTAATCAACATTATTGGTATAGATCATTCAACAAAGGGGACTCCTAGATTGATTACTGACGATCAATATTTTATCACGGCAAATACAGATTTTGTTTCTCCTTCTATTAATATAAATAAAGAAGGGTATATTTGTGACACTCCCAAAAAAATCAAAGTATTAAAAAAATGTAAATTGTACCATGACGTTTCATTTAAAAATGATCATTTAGGTACTTTAAAACCGGGTGATGAAATTAATATAATAGATATTGCTTATACAAAAAATCTAACACCACGTTTAAAAACAAAAGATGGTTATTTTATAACTGCTAATAAAAAATTCATTGAAGTTTTAAATTAATGGAAACACTCGTGCACTCAGATTATTTTTTAACTGAGTGTATTTTTAATTTTAAAGTATTAAATTATTGTATACAGGCTTATGTTTAAATTGTAAAGTTGTAAATATAGATACAATTTTTATCTAGAACTTTGATATTACTAAATGATAATAAGTTATTTACACAGTATAAATAAATTGAAAAACTCTAATTTTTTAGACTTGACTCAAAATAAAAATGGAAACATGATATACTTTAAAAAAGAGGTAATACTAAAAATGATAGATAATTGGATAGATGTATTAGATGAAAGTTTAGTCAAAGATTTTTATAATAATCAAACTTCCGAAGAGCAACAAGAAGGACTTGATACTACACTGTCTTTTGGCACGGCTGGTATTAGAGGGAAATTCGGTTTAGGCGAAGGCCGATTAAATAAGTTCACCGTATCTAAAGTAGCGTTAGGCTTTGCCCATTATTTAACATCAAGTATCGCGCATCCTGTCGTCGTCATACATTATGACACAAGACACTTATCACCTGATTTTGCTCAAATTATCGCTAATATTCTAGCAAGTCTTGATATTAAAGTTTATCTTGCTGATACATACAGAACAACACCTGATTTATCATTTGCAGTCAGATACTTACAGGCGGATGCGGGTATTATGATTACAGCTAGCCATAATCCTAAAGATTATAATGGAATCAAAGTGTATGGAGAAGATGGTGCTCAATTATCAACCGACGATTCCGCACGACTAAGCACATATATCGATAAGTTAGGTCATCCGCTTCATATTAATTTACCTAGTTTAACTACTGAACAACAAACATTAATTCATTCAGTCCCGAGCGAAGTTAGAGAAGATTATTTCAAAAACGTACAAGACTTAGTTGGAACGATTCCACAGTCTGATTTAAAAGTTGTCTTTACAAGCTTGCATGGTACGAGTGTGCCAGTTGTACCTGACATCTTATCTTCTCTTAACTTTAATCAATTTGAGTTAGTTGCATCACAATGTGAACCTGATTCAGATTTCAGCTCTGTAGTCAGTGCAAATCCAGAGGATCATAAAGCGTTTGATCAATCGATAGAACTTGCTAATCATATTGATGCTGATTTACTTATTGGCACAGATCCCGATGCAGACCGTTTAGGAATAGTTGAACGTGATGCTGAAGGTAACATCCACTATTACAACGGAAATCAGATTGGTGCACTTTTGTTAAATTATCGTATCAAACAAACAGAAGGATTACCTAACAGAATTATGTTCCAATCAATTGTAAGTGGTGGCTTAGCTAAATCTCTTGCTCAATATCATAATGTCAATTTCAAAGAAGTTTTGACAGGTTTTAAATATATCGCAGCTGAAATAAGACATCTGTCTCCTGAACAAAACTTTATTTTTGGCTACGAGGAAAGTTATGGCTTCTTAGCCCGTCCTTTCGTGAGAGATAAAGATGCGATTCAAATTGTGCCATTAATGATTAAGTATGCAGCTGAATTAAAAAACAAAGGACGCATGCTTAAAGATGAATTAGAAGACATTACTCGAAATGTCGGTAACTTTAATGACAAGCTTTTCTCACATACATTTGAAGGTACTCAAGGCAAGGCAAAAATCGAAAATATTATGACTCAATTCAGAAGTGAAACACCTTCGGAAATGTGTGGTCTTAAAGTCATTGCAATCGAAGATTTTGAAACAGGTAAAAAGACTGACTTACAAAATGATGAAGTCAGCGATATAACTTTACCTAAATCGAATGTAATAAAGATATACTTTAATGAAGGATTTATTGCTTTGCGTCCTTCTGGTACAGAGCCTAAAATTAAACTTTATGTATCACTTTCTTGTGACCATTTTAACGTAGTTGCACAAAAAATGAATGATGCTATATTTAACTCTTAAGTAGAATAAGGTGGAAATGTATTCTCTTTGCAATCTTGAAATCGAAATAGAATTAAAATAGTTAGTAGAATTTCTAGGTGGTACTCTCGATATTGGGGACCATCCTTTCTAGTAATCAAAACTTGATGACAGTGAATACTCAATCCAATCATCCACTATAAATACGTAAAATGCCTAGGACAAAATAGTTGTCCCAGGCATTTTTTTTTGAATTTAAATATCTAGTTGTTTAATGAATGCTTTTAAGTCTTGACTCATTTCTGGATCTTTTAAAGCATATTCAATCGTTGTTTTAACAAATCCTAATTTTTCTCCAACATCATAACGATTACCCTCAAAATCATATGCATACACTTGTTGTTTGCTATTCATTCGTTCAATCGCATCAGTTAATTGAATTTCATTTCCAGCACCTTCTTGTTGTGTTTCAAGATAATCAAAAATTTCTGGTGTTAATACATAACGACCCATGATTGCTAAATTAGACGGGGCAGTACCTTGTTTCGGCTTTTCTACAAATTGACGTACTTCATATCGACTTCCCTCTTTAGCAGAAGGATCAATCACACCATAGCGATGTGTATCAGATTCTGGCACTTCTTGAACACCTATTACTGAATGGCCTGTTTCTTCATAAACATCCATTAATTGTTTAATAGCTGGTGTATCAGACTCTACAATGTCATCTCCTAATAACACTGCAAATGGTTCGTTACCTATAAACTGTTTTGCAGTATGAATTGCATGTCCTAGCCCTTTTTGTTCTTTTTGTCGCACGTAAAAAATATTAGCTAAATCTGTTGAATATTGTACTTTTTCAAGTAAATCTGCTTTTCCTTTACTTTCAAGTACTATCTCTAGTTCTTTTTGATTGTCAAAGTGATCCTCAATTGCACGTTTATGCTTGCCAGTCACTATAATAATATCTTCTATTCCTGCATTAAAAGCTTCTTCTACAATATATTGAATTGTTGGTTTATCTAATATTGGTAACATTTCTTTTGGCATCGCCTTAGTTGCTGGTAAAAAACGAGTACCTAAACCAGCAGCTGGTATGATTGCTTTTTTTATGTTTTTCAACGTATAAACTCCTTTAACAACCTAAGTTTTTGACTACTTAATAAAGTGTATCACTATTTAAAATGCTTTCATAGTAGTGTTTTTTCACCACAATCTTTTTCAATATTAACATTAACTTAATCAAGAATTGAGTTAGAAATTAAAAATACTCGAATAGAAATTAACTTTGTTTTAAATATATCGGTGACAGACATCTACTGAAAAACACTCGCTATATTTTTAAAATGAGAGCTTCAGGAATTTTTTCTCTATACAAATAAACTGATAAATAAAATAAATAAAATACCAGATACTGAAATAATTGTCTCTAATAACGACCATGTTAAAAATGTTTCTTTGACTGTCAGCCCGAAATATTCTTTAAACATCCAGAATCCAGCATCATTGACGTGAGAGAGAATTACGCTACCTGCACCTATTGCAAGAACGACCAAAGCTACATTAACATCTGAATGTTCTAAAAGTGGTAACACAATGCCTGTTGTTGATACGGCAGCAACTGTAGCTGATCCTAATGAAATCCTTAAGACTGCAGCTACAATCCATGCTAATAAAATGGGCGACATGATTGTTCCTTCAAACATCTTAGCGATTGTATCACCTACGCCACCATCGATGAGCACTTGTTTAAATGTACCACCACCACCGATGATGAGTAACATCATGCCGATTGGATAAATAGCATGCGTAACTGATTTCATAATGTCTTCCATTTTCCGTTGTTGCTTCATTCCCATTGTAAAGATTGCAAATATCACTGCGATAAGCATTGCAGTACCAGCAGTTCCTATGAAGTAAACAATTTGTTCGAATACATTTGTTGCTTCTTCGTGTCCTGTAATCAGTTGCACAATTGTAGAAATCAACATAAGAATAACAGGTAAAATAGCAGTCAATAAACTTATTCCGAAACCAGGCATCTCTTCTTCTTTAAATTCCTTTTGAGTACCTAAAGAAGAAATATCCCCTTCTCTCGTATAGGCTGTTGGAACCATCTTTTGTGCAAATCGATTAAAGATTGGACCTGCAATAAGTGTTACAGGGATAGCAATAATCATACCATATAACAAAACTTCACCTATATTTGCTTTAAGCTCCTTAGCGATGACAACGGGTCCAGGATGTGGTGGTAAGAATCCGTGTGTAACAGATAACGCTGTGACCATTGGTAGTCCCAATTTTAATATTGATACATTTGCGCGTTTAGCTACTGTAAATACGAGTGGTATTAATAGTACAAGACCTACTTCAAAAAATAGCGCAATACCAACGATAAATGCTGCTATCAACATAGCCCATTGAACATGTTTCTGACCAAACTTTGCAATAAGTGTATCAGCAATACGTGTTGCGCCACCACCGTCGGCTAATAATTTACCTAATATCGCACCTAAGCCAAAGATTAAAGCAATATGACCTAACGTACTACCCATACCATTTTCAATGGTTTCCATAATTTTGTTAAGTGGCATACCTAATAATAACGCCGTTATCATTGAGGTAATGATTAATGAAATAAACGTATTAAGCTTCAATCCAATAATTAATGTTAATAAGATAATAATTCCTAATACAACACTGATGAGTGGCCAAATCTCTCCAAACATCGCATTCCCCTTCTTTCTCTCGTTTATTATTCATATAATATATAATCAATTAATCACTTAAATGTTCTCGTTGGAAATTCGCAATATCACTGTAGTTCTCAGTCATAGAACGACTAATGTTAATGAAAATGGTAACAAGTTGTTGGTAGATGGCAACTGTTTCTTGGTTAGGTTCATGGGCATGTGTTGTACCAACCATATCTTTAATGACTGAAAAATCATCTATTTCTCCCAGAGCTTTCATTCCAAGTACACATGCACCTAGACATGAACTTTCGTAGCTTTCAGGTACGATTAAGTCTGTATCAAAAATATCTGCCATCATTTGTCGCCAAATTTCACTTTTAGCAAAACCACCCGTTGCTTTAATTGTTGTCGGTGTTTCATTCATCACTTCAATTAATGCAAGATAAACTGTATATAAGTTATACAATACACCTTCCAATGCTGCACGAATCATATGCTCTTTCTTGTGAGATAATGTCAATCCGAAGAATGAACCCCTAGCGTCAGCGTTCCACAATGGTGCGCGCTCTCCAGCTAAATAGGGATGAAAAATTAATCCTTCTGCACCTGGTTTTACTCTGCTGGCAATCTGAGTTAACACATCATAAGGATCGACCCCCAACCTTTTAGCCGTTTCAACTTCACTCGCTAAAATTTCATCTCGTAACCATCTCAAGACGACACCACCATTATTGACGGGACCGCCAATCACATATTGATCTTTATCGAGAATATAACAGAAAATACGCCCCTTCTCGTCTGTTTTTGGCTGATTAATTACCGTACGAATTGCGCCCGATGTGCCAATAGTTACAGCAACTTCACCTTTTTGATAACTATTTACACCTAAGTTAGATAATACACCATCGCTCGCTCCGACAATCACAGGCGTTTGCTCATCAATCCCCATCAACGTTGCGTAGCGTTTTTTCATTCCAGTTAAAACATGTGTAGTTGGAACAAGTTGTGGTAACTGATTTCTTTCAATACCTAACAATTCTAAAGCTTTATTATCCCAATCTAATTGTTCTAAGTTCATCATACCTGTAGCTGATCCTAAAGAATAATCAATGACGAATCTTTCATATAATTGAAACAGTACGTATGTTTTTAAATCTGCAAACATAGCTGTTTGTTTAAATATTTTCGGTTCCTTATGTCTCATCCAAAAGATTTTAGATAATGGTGACATAGGATGAATCGGTGTACCAGTTCGTTGATACAATTCAAAACCGCCATATGATTTTTCTATTAAATCAGCATAATCATTCGCACGATTGTCAGCCCAAGTGATATTTTCAGTTAAACGTTGATTATCCTCGTTCATAGCAATCAAACTATGCATTTGTGCACTCAAGGAAATAAACTTAATATCTTCTTTTGCGATGCCAGATTCTCTTACAATATATTTAACCGTCATAAGCACAGCATCAAATATTTCATCAGGATTTTCTTCAGACACATCTACATTTGGTGTATGTAAGTCATAGCCAATATTATGTTTCATTATAAACTTGCCATTTTCATCATATAGCACAGCCTTCGTACTCGTTGTCCCCATATCTACACCAATCATATATTTCATATTTCATCCCTCTTTTCTATAAATTAACGTAACCAGAATGCTTCAATATTTTCTCCTACATCATCAAAATTTAAATGGAATGCTTTTCTCAATATGGAGGCATCATCGTTCTCAACAGCATCTATAAAAACTTGATGATTTTTATGAATTCTCTCGAAATCTTTGGGGTCATTTGCCATTCTTTGTCTCATTGAAATGAGTATGAGTGATTCCATAACAGGTTTAAGGTGATTCCAAAACACTTTAAGATACTGATGGTTTGTTGCTTGAATCATCACCTCATGAAACTCAAAATCATGTTGTGTAAATGCTTCAGCATCCTCAAATTGGACTGCAACCTTCATCATTTCTAATTGCTTTTTCATTTCCTTAATAATATGTTGTGTATCTGTTCCACTTAATTTTGAAAAGGCGAATGATTCGAGCATCAAACGCAAATCATACATTTCCTTTTTCTCTTGATCACCAAAAGGAAGTACCTGAGCGCCCATACGTTCTAATTGAATCAGTTGATCTGTTTGAAGTAACTTAAATGCATCTCTGACTGGTGAACGACTAACATTAAATTGTTGTGCAACTTGATTTTCACTTAGTTGTATATGGGATTCAATCTCACCACTCACTATTCCTAAACGTAACTCAGCAGCTATTACTTGTCCTGAAGTCATGTTTTCCTTCCACTTTTTCGGATAACCATACGTCACGTTCTATCCACCTCAATTCAATGCACTTCTACTTGTATACAAGTATGTTAATATACAAAAATTCGTTTTGCAAGCGCTTTCTTTTAGGTGTTTTGACATTTTAAACACAATTTAACAAACTATTTCTTAGAATCATTTACATCCATCTTTTATTCGTTCACTTTCCATCCTATCAATAGAGTTTATAAAATAATGTAAAATACACTTAAATCATACTTACTTATTGTTTGTTTCTTATTATTCAATTATATATTTTTTATTTCATAAAAAACATAATTATATTGACAACGCTTACTTGGATACTTAATATTTACTCGTAATTATTTTTCAGTTTTATACATCATCATACGATTAGGAGGTTACAACATGTTTAATTTCTTAAAACCAGCTAGACATATCAAATCATTGCCATCAGAAAAAGTAGATGATACGTATAAAAGACTACGCTTTCAAGTCTTTTTAGGAATATTTATCGGTTATGCTGGTTACTATTTATTAAGAAAGAACTTCTCTTTAGCAATGCCCTCATTAATTGAGCAAGGCTTTAGTAAAGGTGAATTAGGTATTGCATTATCTGCAGTATCTATCGCATATGGCTTTAGTAAATTTGTAATGGGAACTGTCAGCGATCGAAGTAATGCTCGGATGTTCTTAACTTTAGGTTTAGTATTGACAGCAATTATTAACTTATTATTAGGATTTATTCCATTCTTTACTTCAAGCATAACTATTATGTTTATCATGCTTTTTTTAGTTGGTTGGTTCCAAGGAATGGGCTGGCCACCATCTGGACGTGTGTTAGTTCATTGGTTTAGTGTCAGCGAACGCGGAAGTAAAACGTCAATATGGAATGTAGCACATAATGTAGGCGGAGGTTTAATGGCACCTATTGCTACGTGGGGTATTTCCATGACTGCATTATACAACTTCGGTTATTTAAAAGGGTTTGAAGGCGTCTTTATATACCCTGCACTATTGGCTATCATTATTGCCATCTTGTCTTACATACTAATTAGAGATACACCACAATCTCAGGGTTTACCACCAATTGAGCAGTATAAAAATGATTATGCCACTTCAACTAAACAAACAATTGAAACAGAACTAACTACTAAAGAAATATTATTTAAATATGTACTTAATAACAAATGGGTATGGGCGATTGCTTTTACAAACATTTTCGTTTATTTTGTGCGTTATGGTGTTTTGGACTGGGCTCCGACATACTTAAGTGAGGAAAAGCATTTTGATTTAAGCGCTTCAGGTTGGGCTTACTTCTTATACGAATGGGCAGGAATTCCGGGCACGCTACTCTGTGGTTATCTATCTGACAAACTATTTAAAGGTCGTCGTGGTCCAGCAGGCTTCTTCTTTATGTTAGGCGTAACAATCTTTATCCTTATATATTGGTTAAATCCACCAGGTCACGCATGGTTAGATAATCTTTCATTAATTGGTATTGGTTTCTTAATTTATGGTCCAGTCATGTTAATTGGTTTACAAGCGTTAGATTATGTTCCTAAAAAAGCAGCTGGCACTGCGGCTGGTCTAACTGGTCTATTTGGATACTTATTCGGTGCAGTTATGGCTAATATTGTATTGGGGTTTGTAGTTCAACATTTTGGATGGCATATTGGCTTTGTGTTATTAACAGTCATCAGCATACTCGCTATGTTATGTTTCATTTTAACTTGGAATAAACGTGGTCAAGAACAAATCGACTAGTATCCTGAGTACGCTTAATCATTGATTACGATGCGCATATGTCCTATTCAGCCATGTACTATATATTAAAATAGCCTAAGACTATTCGTCTCAGGCTATTTTTGTGCTTTGCGTCATGTTGCATATATGAATTCTTATTAATATATCCAAATTACATTCATTGCTTAGCAATTTCTACACAGTAATGCATTTCGTGACAATCAGGACATTGAAGCTTTCTAGTTTTAGGTGTATGTGATGCTGTTACAAAATGAATGACACTAGGATTAAACACATGGTGGCAATTAGGACAGACATATGAAACATTCTTTTTATACTTTTTCGTTAACCAAAGTGAATACATAGCTACCACAGGCATCATCGACAAGAAAGGCTTTTTCCTTTGAGTTACAATTGAGGTGATCAAACCACCATATTGTAATGAACCAATCAGAGCTATACTTAACCATAATTTCTTTCTGACACCTTTGAGTCTATGAGATTCTTCCATATAAATAGCTATATCTTGTAAATAATGAATTGGAGAAATTGAATTTTGATGAACATAGCGTTGAATTTGCTCTATTTTACATACCTTGTTTTCTTTATCTGTTATTGACTGTTGTATTTCATGCTTTTTGATTTGAAGAAACGTGTAAAGAGATTTCATTGATGAATCATCTTTTAACAACACTTTAATTTCTTTAATTGTGCAACCTATTTCCTTAAGTAGTAAAATCAGTTCAAGTTTCTCCACTTCCTTATCAGTGTAAAAGCGTCTGTTAGTTTCAGTAGTATAGTTTGGCGATAAAATTCCTTGTTTATCGTAATACTGAATAGTGCGTGTTGACACATGGCATTTATGAGCTATATCTCCTGAAGTATAAATCGACATAGACATCTCACCTCCTAGTCAAAGCATACTCGATAACGTTACGTCACTTTCAACAATTTTATTCATTTTTAGACGTCCGGACGTCTTATTTTTTTGAAATCCACGTTTTAATTTCATCTACCACGCCAGTTTGTCCATCCGATTGGGTTTCTAAAACACTTGGGAAATCGATATGACCAATTCCTGGATAAATAACTTCTTTAGTTTCTCCACCTAACGCCTTAAACTTTTCTAACGTAGCTTGAGAATCCGTATAAGGAATAATTTGATCTTCTTTTCCAGACATAAATAATATTTTCGGAAATTGTTTAATCTCATCGATATCTGGTAAATAATCTGTATTAATCGTGTAAATCATATCCGTAATTATAGTTTTAATAGGTGCAATAAATTGTACCAAATCAAGTGCGTTTTCCTTTTGTGCATAAATCGTTTTATCTAGTATATATTGAGGAAGATTTTTCACTGCCTTAATTTCATCTTTTAACACTGCTCTCTTACTTTCACTAGTAAATAATCGTGCTAACATACTTGCATCTGGAGTAATTTTCGCTGCGCTATGTAAATAAATAAGATGAGAGACTGGTAATGTATTATACTTAAGTAACCGTGTCGCAATCATTCCTCCCATTGAATAACCGACAATACTCAGTTCTTTTATTTGTTGCTCCTTAACAATTTGCGTTAATACATCATATATACGTGCAGCGTAATCATCTAATGTATGAGTGTCACGATCTAAATCTGAACTTTTACCACGACTTGGACAATTAATAAATATTAATTTGTAATCTCTGAAGTAAGGCTCGAACATCGTCATAATTTTATATGTTAAAAGTGCACCATGAATAAATACAATCACATCATCAGCTTGGCTATCTCCTGCGTAGGCAACTTCACTATATTCTCCCTCAAATTGTTTAAGTGGATAAACTTTAGTTGTAAAATTTTGCTTAATCATATACATCCTCTTATTCTTAATACATTAATTAATATAATAATATCATATAATTTAATTTTTTATAATTATACTAATCATATGTACATCCTCTTTATGTTACTACATATTTAAAACTGATTTTTCTATTTAAATAGATTTAAACAATTTGAATCATACCAATAGTCTTAATAAAAAATTAATATTACCCTCATAATTAATTAACATTTTATTACTATTCTTAATATTAGGAAACGACCGTTGCTTATAAATAATTTATACGTTTTGCACAACATCATTTACATTTTCATCATCTAGGGAGGCATTTCATGGTTATTTCAAAGAAATTAGCATTTATCACTATAGGTATCTTAGTATGTATTCTTTTAAGTTCACCTCTGATCGATCAACAGATTTCAAATTATTTCATGAATCAAGATTCAATTTTCGGTACTTTATTTCAAAACTACGGTTTATTTCCACCTACGCTCATATTAATTATTTCAACTGTAATTTTAAATTATTATATTTTCACTACATTTCAAAATAAATTAGCAAAAACGTTAACTTTGATTTTATCTTTTATCTTTACGTTGATAAAAACCAATGAATTCGTGTCAGAAACTGCTCAATATATGTTATCTACATCAGAAAACATCAAAAATCATAAGCCAATGGGTATGGCAAATAATGAAGGAAACGCTGGAAATGCTTTATCTTTAGGAATGAGTTTTTTTATTTCTTTGATTATCATTATAATTATCACTTTTATTTGTTATCAGTTTTGGTTAAAACATACAAATAACCAAGAACTTGATCATTTATTCAAAGTTTCACTTATTAGCTTTATGATTTTATTTATTGGATTAGAACTCGTTGATAGCTTGAAACATTTATGGGGACGTTTTAGACCATATGAAATCACTGACAAAGCCGGACATTTCACTCACTGGCTCACAATAAATGGAAACACTGGACATAGTTCCTTCCCTTCAGGACATACTGGAAATGGTGCATTTCTAATGTTTATCGCATTTTACTTTAAGAAATTACGCACTCAAAAAATAGTGTTTAGTATCGGATTATGTTATAGCATTTTAATGGCATTGAGCAGAATTCGTATTGGTGCACATTTCACTAGTGATGTAACAATGAGCTTGCTCATTATGTTTTCACTCATGGTTATTGCAGATTTTATCATTAATAAAGTTAACATCCTGAATAAAATTCATGGTAATAATTCATAGTTTTTAATATGACAATATTGTCAATTCAATATAAAAATAATCTTACATTTACACATTAAAGCTGAATAAATTAACATGACGCCATGTTAATTTATTCAGCTATTCTTTTACTCATAATAATTTTAACTAGTTTTTTATATTCATTGTAATGATTAAAGTGATGTTTAATATCAATATATTTTAATACTTCCAAAAAGGAATCATTTAATATTGCTAATTTTTCATAATACGATTTAGTGTATACTTTATTTAATGTTTCTAACTGCAATTCATTTAATTTACTCCTTCTCCCTTCATATTTAGACCAATCTCCCAAAGAATTGGGTTCTTCAGTCATTTCTAAATACCATAAATGGCAAAGAGAATTAGCCATCATATTAATGGCGTATTGCAGATAAAATAATTCATCTCTTTGATATCTTTTGTAAGACTCTATCAAGTATGCTAAGTACTTATTACAAATATTACATAACCTTTCACTTGTTATATTAGTCGTAACATCAGATTTCTTCTTTAATTCACTTAAAAAGAAATCTTTATCTTTAACAATCAAAATATTGTTAAACCAAATACTGGGGATTAATTCTTGCTTATAAAATATTAAGACATCAATTTTCAAAAGATTTTCTAAGTGTATTATAGCGAATTCATTAGTCTGATTTTCAACAAATAAAATATTATCAAATAAATTAATAAATTCCTTTAAAATTTTACACTTTTTTTGATTAGCTTTAATTATAATTCTTAAATCTATATCTGAAAACTTGTCCGAATCATTTCGAGCAATACTTCCACTGTAAAATGCTCCGAGAATATCATCATCGTATAAAATGTAACTTTCTATTATCTTTCTATATATATTCAATCAACTCACACCTTATAATACACTACTTCTCTCGATTTGAAATTTCTGAATGTATTTGTTGCATTTTACTTTCTACATTTGTAATTTCTGATGCACATTGTTCTAATAGTCCTTTATATTTTTCAGTGTCTGTATCATTTTTATAACGAATTTTGTGTTCTAAACTTGCCCACATATCCATGCCGATTGTACGAATTTGTATTTCTACTGGTGTTACTTCTACCGAATCTGCTAAAAACACTGGAATAGATACGACGATATGTAAACTTCGATAGCCGTTTTCTTTAGGATGTGTGATATAATCTTTACGTTTTAATAATTTAACATCTTCTTGTCTTAATAACATTTTTTCAATGACATAAACATCGTCTAAATAGTTACATACGACCCGTATACCAGCAATATCCATAATGTTATCTTTAGCACTTTGTGCACTTACTTCAAATCCTTTACGATTCAACTTTTTAACTAAACTGTGCATCTCTTTTACTCGTCGTTCCATATGATGAATTGGATTGTGTTTATATTGATAGTTAAAGTTATCATCTAAAATACTTAATTTTGTACTTATTTCTTTAAGTGCTGAAGAATATAGGTGGTCCAGTTCCACAAATCCAACTAATGTATTAAATGCTTCATCATCATCTTTAAAATGTTTTAAGCTATTTTTGAATTCGTCTCGTAAATCTTCGATATAAAGTGCAGGCTTTCTCTCTACATACATCTTTCTCAACCTCCGATTTCTCTTCAAACCCATTATAGCGAATTAAAATTTAATATAGAAACTTTATGTCATATTACAGTTTTATCATATATCATTTATAGATAAAAAAACCTGAGACAACAATAATTGTCTCAGGTAACGTACATATTTTTAATAATTGATAAGTCAATTTCATATATTTATTAGATTTTATGTTCCAATACCAAATGTTTATATGAAGTTATCACTTCAACATACATCCATCGCCATTACTTTGTTTAAAATCACTCATCTTTTCGATGCTCAATCACTTTGGTACCTTTATTCTCTGCGATATGTTGTGCACGGTTAACTGCTTCAGATTTTGTGTCAAATGTATCTGAAGCTCGTTTAGCCTCTTTAGATTTTACTTTCCATAGCTGATCTTCATAATATACATGAACATTTTCTTCGTTAAGTTTAGGATTAGCTGATTCATCTTCTTGATGTTGCGTGATATGTTTGTTTTTTAACGTCTCTAATTCTTCTTTTGAAGCATGTTCATACCATTTTTCAGCTTGATTTGTAGCAATGGGTATCACATCAGATTCTTTATAGCCATCTTTGAGCATCGCATTACCAATATCAATCGCTTTTTTCCGTTCGAGTTCTTCAAAGTTTTTCCAACTTTGAGGATAATCTTCCATCGTCCAAGGCATCGTCTTACCTCCTCAATAATTTACTAAACCTTACCACTAAATTTGTTTAATTAAACAATACGAGACATCTGTACTAATTAATCTTTTGTGATGGCCTGACGTTGTTCAACACAATTACGTTGTATATTCATAAGGGAAGCACGGATGTAATTGTATTGAGGTAATGGTTGCATGTCTCTGAGATTTAAATCTGCTTGAAATTGGAAATGCTTAGCTATATTTTCAAATACGACTAAATATTCACCCATTAAATCATCATTTATTGTTTGTCGATGTTTATTATTCATGGCACGCTCTAGCATAAAACTTATTTCCTCTAGAGCAAATATGCTTGGATAGTAATACCTTACCGCTTCTTTATTACTAAACAATTCACCATTCGCTGAATTGTAAATCTGTGTCACATTACTGATTTTGACGTTTAAATTTAAACTTTCTACCCTATCACGTTCATTCGTTTCCTGTTTATTTTTTGAAAATAAATAATGAAATAAAATACCTTCTTTACGTACCAATTCGGCAATAGCATCAGATAACATTGAGGATGCAGTTTTACGCGCGAGTATGAATATACCAATAACTGCAATAGCTATACCTATCAGAACGTCAATAATTCGGGTGTACGCTATCTCAATATTTAAATTTTGAGAGGCTAGACCATTGAGCATAATGACTTGTGTCGTAATAAAAATGACTGCAAATGCATAGTTAGATGCCACAAACGCTTCCGTCATCATGGCAGAAAATCCCATAATGATAATAGCGAAAATAGGATCGATATGAAATGCTAAGATTCCCGACAAAACAATAGTCCCTATTATCGTTCCAATACCTCTAGCAAGTGACCTGTCTAACGTACGAATCGTTGTCACATTACCTAACATGATGGTATGCGCTGACAATGGCACCCAATACGCTTTTTGAATGTTAAACGCTAGAGCAATAAATATAGCTACTGCCATAATAACTGTATATTGCAAAGCATTTCTAAATACAATTGAGTCGAAAGTTAGATTTTGATATATTCGCTTGCTATATAAAGGCTTGCGAATATCTGCTTCATATTTAATTTGATTATCGTTTGCGTGAATCATTTCATCTATTTTCAAAATATGATCCATTAAATTTTGAAATTCTGGTGCCACATCAACAACTTTTGACCACGGTCGATATTGTTGTTTAGGTTGTTGAACATTTTTAATGATATGATCCATCATTTCAACTAAGTCACTTGGTAATGGACGAATATGATTTTCATTGAGTTCTAGTAATTCTGAATATATCCCTTGTGCTGATGTGTGTAATAAAATTAATTTCTGAAACCTTTTACTTAATTTTCCATTACCACCTGATGTTGAGGTAATTAAAAGTTTTTCAGAATTTCTAAATTCTGTAACAGCGTTTCGAGCATATGCTTTGAAATCCTCTGGCTCATCAAAATGATGTAGCAAGTTATGTAATGTTTTAAAATCCGCATGAATTGCTCTGTCTTCTGCTTTCTCTTTAGCAAATATGATTGTTAAAATTACTGTTATGGTAGCCAATATACCACCAATGAGAATTGCAGATCCACGTAAAAGTGCTTCTTCTGGGGCTATCGGTAAGTTTATAGATAAGCAAAACGTTACTAAAAAGAATGTCGATGATGGACCAGCGATTTTTAGTGCATTAAACGTATAATATGGGATTGTAACAACAATCAGTAATAGTAATCCAAATAAAATAGGCTGAGATACTGTTAAGGTGCCAAGAATCATGCAAATAGTAAATGATAGTGAACAGGTGATGACTGTTTTTAACATAGATTGTGGTGATCCACTAAAAACGTAGACATGTGCTAGCGTACCTGTTGATATTAGAATACCAAACATAGGGAATCCTAATAAGTAACCTATCAATGCTGGTAGTATCATTAAAAATCCTTGTCGTATTCCTTTAGCTATATCAATTTTTGAACGGTCGAAGTGTATCAAAGAGTTAATGATTTGTTGCATCCCAATCTTCCTTTCTCTAACATCCCACAAATTCAATTAAAAAAGGACAGAACATATACTTCATACATTTATTGTTCTGCCCTTCATCAACATTGTTGAGAATTATGATATTTAATTATTATTTTATCACATTGTCACTTTAGAGTAAGTACAGATTGTGATTATAATTGAATAGGTTGACTTACATCAATTTGAGGTTCTTCAATTAAATATTGACTAATATTATCACTAAAAACTTTAAAGTGATCTGATTGATTGTGTGCTTGAACCGCTTGTTCGTCTTTATAGTTTTCAACTACGACAAAGACATTTTTCTCAGTTACATCTTCGTAATGATGATAGAATAAATTACCGTCTTCTTTTCTAGAATTTATGACTAATTCTTTCATAAGTTTTAGATAATCCTCGCGTTTATTAGCATCGATTTTTAATTTAGCATTAATTATAATCATTTTAGTCAACTCCTATACATATTAATTATAAGTTTAGCAGTTTATAACTGATAAAAAAAACAATTCGCTTATCGCTTCCATGTTCTATACCACATAATAAAAGAATAAACACACGCAATGATATGAATGTCATTGCATGTGTTTGAAAAATATTATTTATTAACGTGTTCTTCACTAACAATAAGAGGTTTGTCTGGTTTAACGAAGAACCATAGAATTGCTGCTATAATAGCCGGAACGATTAAGAGTTGTAATGTCATTGACCATCCTAAATGATCTACAACAATTCCTGCAAGTAAAGGACTAATAAGTGCGCCAACATTTCCCCATAAGTTCATCCAACCTGACACAGTTCCAGAGAAATTACGACCTAAGTCAGTGGCTGCAGCCCAACTCATTCCCATAGAAATACCTACGCCACCTAAACAAAGTGATAACCAGAAAATGGTTACATATAAGTTGTCTGTATGTACTGCTAAGAAAATTGAAATTGAAAATACCACAAATCCCGCAATTGCAATTACGCCACGTGCAACAAAACGTGATTGACCTGTATTCAAAATCTTGTCTGAAATAGCTCCAGCAAATAAAATTAAGAAGAACATAAATAACCAAGGTAATGCACTGATAGTCATTTCTTTGAAATTCACATGATATTGTTCAGTTAAATATGTTGGTAACCATATTAGGAACAACGCGATAACAAACTGAACTACAAAGTATTGCAATGCGATTGCGTAGAAACTGAAATGACTTAAAAAACGTTTCCACGGTGGTAAAGATTTCTCAGTTGCGACAATATCACGATTTTGAGTAATAAATCTTTTCTCGGCATCGTTTACCATTTTATGTTGTTCTGGTAAGTCTTTAGCAATAATTGCCCAAAGAACTGCCATTAAAATTCCTACAACCCCGAAAATATAGAAAACGGCTTGCCAGTTAAAAGCATTGACAATGGCTATCGTGATGATAGGTGCTAAAACTGGACCAAAATAAGATCCTGCTAACAACGCACTAGATGCACGACCTTTTTCATTTTTAGCGAACCAAAAAGAGTTAAAAACTGCATTGGATGGATACATTGGCGCTTCACCAACACCAAATAAGAATCTAATAAAGTAAAGTAAACCATGATGTTTAATCATCCCTGTTAAGATGGTAAATGCACTCCACCAAACTAAAGCGACAGTAATCATTTTACGTGGTCCAAACTTCTCTGCTAACATCCCCGAAGGTACTTGCATTAATGCATATCCTAGGGAGAAAAATGATGCTAATAAACCAAATTGTGTCTTAGTTAACCCCAAATCTTTCATCATCGGTACTGCAATATAAGATATGTTAGATCGATCCATGTAAGCAATAACCCCAATAAAGAAGAACCCTATTGCAAAATACCAACGAACATTACTACGTTTTTCTTTCATATTTGTTTCCTACTTCCATTTGTATTATGTTGTTTCTTATTATGATGTCGTTATGTTTCAGAAATCCCCTCTGGTGACTGTTTTAACTTCAATTTTTAAAACAACTGTTAAGTTGTAGCGCTACAATTTTTTATTAATATAGCACGTAGTGTAAACGGTTACAATACTTTTTGTGAATTTTTTTTGAACTTTTTAATATTTTTTGTGCATTTTAGATGCATCATACACTTTTATATCTTTTACCGCGCCCCTTACACCCTATTCTCACAATATATTAGCAATCATTAGTTATTGATTTTTTAAAAATGGTTTCTAAATATGTAATTGACCAATAAAAGTTAAAAATGATTTGCAAATGATAATAATAACTTTTAAATGAATACGATATCTACAATCTTCTTAATAGAAATTGTAAAGAAATTTGAAGTCTTTTATTAAAGGTAGTAAAATATTGTAAACGAAACATTTAATATCTTGTAAATTAATTTCATATTTAACCACTGGAAGTGCCTTTGTTTAAGGCTGAGAGTAAAGAACTGACTTTATAATTCCTGGAACCTGATCCAGTTCATACTGGCGTAGGGAAGTGGCGACGCTCAATTTTATGAAGTCATACTAAAGCTCAACGCTATTTCCCAATTTAAGGGAAATGGCGTTTTTTTATTGTAGAAATTGGGGGGATATTTATATTTATTGCGATTACATATCATAAACAACTGACTAAGGACGATTTACAGCATTATAAACATATCGAAGAAGCTATTGATGGCTTGTTATTTCGCACTTCCATGAATAACGAAGAAAACAAGGAGATGATTCAATCTTTACTTCAATTGGGTTTTAGTAAAGATAAAATAATTATTCATAGCGATGTGACACTGTTAGAGGATTTACACCTTAAACGTATCCATTTTAAAGAAAATGACACAACTGCTTTCACATATAAAGAAGCTCATCCTGATATTTGTGTAAGTATGTCTACACATGACGTTGAAACAGTAAAACGATGTTACGAAAATGGTTTGGATTCTGTCTTTTTTGGACATATTTTTCCTACCTCTTCACATCCAAATGTACCACCGCGTTCTAAAGAAGCTATTCAACAGGCATTAAATGTTCCTATCCCTATTTATGCTATTGGTGGTATTAATGAACATTCACTTCAAAAGATGCCACCTGGATTTAAAGGTATATGTGCCATATCATATTTTAACAATGCTTCACTAGAAGAAATTAAACAATTAAGAAAGGAGTGGTCTACTCATGCATGATGTACTAATCATTGGTTCAGGAGTTATTGGTATGTCAATTGCTAGACACCTCAGTGCAACACACTTAGATGTTGCAGTCATAGATAGAGATGTACCTGGAAAGCATGCGTCATATAAAGCTGGAGGTATGCTTGGTGCACAAAATGAATTTACAGAGGATAGTGACTTGTTTCAATTAGCCATCGAATCTCGTGCTATGTTTCCACAATTAAGTAAATCATTATTAGATGAAACAGGCATAGACATTCAATTTAAAAATTCAGGACTTATCAAAATTGCTAATGAACACGATGATATCTCATCTATAAAACGACAATATCAATTTCTGAATAGTCAAGACCGTAGTGTCAAACAATTATCAGATGATGATTTGCTACAACTTACACATGGTGAAGTTAAACCTTCATACGCGGCCATTCACATACCACACGATGGTCAAATTAATGCACATCATTACACACTGGCATTATTAGAATCAATGAAGTTAAGAGAGATTAAGCGTTATGAGTCTACAGAGGTCACTTCAATAGAACGGCATAATGGCTATTATTCAGTGAAAACCGATCAATCTTCAACAATTGAAGCGCACAAAATTATCGTTGCAGGTGGCGCATGGTCTTCGCAATTATTAACACAATATCATCTACAACGACAAGTGATTGGCGTTAAAGGTGAAGTTATCTTATTAGAAAATAACGATCTTTCACTTACTGAGACATTATTTATGACTAATGGTTGTTACATCGTTCCAAAACAACCCAATCGTTTTTTAATTGGTGCGACGAGTGAATTTAATAATTATTCTGTCGGTACTACAGATGAAGGTATGGATTGGCTTCTTCGCCATGCATATCATCGTGTACCTCAACTAAAAGACAGTCATATACTGAAGAAATGGTCAGGAGTAAGACCATACACAGAAAAAGAAATGCCAGTCATGGATCAAATTGATGATGGCTTATACGTGATAAGTGGTCATTATCGAAACGGAATATTATTGTCACCTATTATCGGTCGTGACATTGCCAATTGGCTACTTTCTGGTATTAAACCATCACGTTATTCAAGTTTTACAGTTACAAGGAGGAATAATCATGAAGTGTATCATTAATGGCGACCTCTTCACTTTCGATCAGAATCAATCGATACAAGAGGTTTTACATTCACTTGAATTAGACCCAAAACGAGTGATTGTTGAACTAAACAAAGAACTTATCAAGCAAGACAAATATGAAGAATATACTGTAAGAGAAGACGACAGATTAGAATTACTAGAAATTGTTGGAGGCGGTTAATATGTTTAAAATAGGAAATTTAGAATTACAATCTCGTTTACTTTTAGGTACTGGAAAATTTGAAAATGAAGAGGTTCAGTCAAAAGCAATTGAGGCATCTGAAACAAATGTACTTACATTTGCAGTAAGACGTATGAATTTATATGATCGTAACCTACCTAACCCACTTGCAAACGTTAATTTAAAAGATTTTATCACTTTTCCAAATACTGCAGGTGCCAAAACAGCTCAAGAAGCTATCAGAATTGCTGAAATTGCTAATCACGCAGGTGTATGTGACATGATTAAAGTCGAAGTCATTGGTGATGACGAAACATTATTACCTGATCCATTCGAAACATACGAGGCATGCAAAGTATTGTTAGAAAAAGGTTACACTGTTTGTCCTTACATCTCTAACGATTTAGTTTTAGCTCAACGTTTAGAAGAATTGGGTGTACACGCAGTTATGCCACTTGCATCCCCTATTGGTACAGGAAGAGGTATTAATAACCCATTAAATTTAAGTTATATTATCGAAAATGCTAGTGTACCTGTAATCGTAGATGCTGGTATTGGTTCCCCTAAAGATGCGTGTCATGCCATGGAGCTTGGCGCAGATGGTATTTTACTCAACACAGCCATTTCAGCGGCAAAAGATCCTGTGAAAATGGCTGAAGCAATGAAATTAAGTATAAATGCCGGCAGACTTTCATATGAAGCTGGACGCATTCCTGTTAAGTATACTGCACAAGCATCTAGTCCATCAGAAGGTTTAGGGTTCTTGTAAAATGTCGCGTTATGAACGTCAAACACGCTTTGCACCATTTGGAGAAGAGGGTCAGCAAAAGCTATCCTCCTCTCAAATACTTATTTTTGGCGCTGGTGCTTTAGGAAGCCATATTGTAGATCAACTCGCACGCATGGGGGCTCATCATATTGCAATTGTCGATATGGATATTGTTGAAATTTCAAATTTACATCGACAAACACTCTTCGATGAAGAAGACGCACATACTTTAATATCCAAAGTAGAAGCAATCAAGCTTAAGATTAATCAAATTAATACCAATGTCAATCTAACAACTTATGATTTAGAAGTTACTTCATCAAATATCGAAAATTTGATAAAAAATGTCGAACCAGACATCATCATTGATGGCATGGATAACTTCAAAATACGATACCTAATTAATGAGGTTTGTCACAAGCATCAAATCTCATGGGTTTATGGTGCAGCTGTTGGTAGTAAAGGATCAGTATATGGAATAGATCACCAAGGACCATGTCTAAAATGTTTATTGCAAACAATTCCTGACACAGGGGAAAGTTGCGCTATTAATGGCGTACTTCCACCTGTTATATCAATGATTGCAAGCTATGAAGTAGCAGAGGCCGTACGTTATCTATCTGGGAAAGGATTTTCAAAGCAATTAATCACTATTGATGCATTTAATATCAATTATAAGTCAATGAATGTAGATGCACTCAAAAATAAAGATTGCCCAGTGTGTGAAAAACATGAATATACGTTACTAGAAAGCCAACAAGAACGTACTATTGAGGACTTGTGTGGGAATGCTTATTTATTTAGATTCCCACCTAAAGCTTTTAAACACGCTGCCCATTTCCCTGGGAATATGGTGAAATCTACTTCCTTTGCCAAATTAATTCAATATCAAACTTATGAATTCACCTTGTTTAAAGATGGTCGTATGAATGCATATGGTATACACAATGATGAAGAAGCACATCACCTATACAATACGTTGTTAAAATCCATACGCTAATTAAAGTAAGATTGTTACCCTTTCAACCTGTTTCTTGTTAAAATAACTTATACTTAACATCAAGTTTACGACAACTGGATTAATTTAAAAGGAGAAACTAACGTTGTATGGAACAAATTATCACTGATTTTATTAGTAAGTGGGGTTATACAGCGATATTCATTTTAATCTTATTAGAGAACGTATTACCTGTCGTTCCATCTGAGATTATTTTAACTTTTGCAGGCTTATTATCTGTGAAATCACACTTATCTATTTGGACATTATTAATCATAGCAACAATTGCTTCATTCATTGGTTTACTCATTTTGTATTATATTTGTAGACTTATCTCAGAAGAGAAATTATATCGTTTCGTTGATCGACATGGTAAGTGGATGAAGTTAAAAAGTAAAGATTTGAAACGGGCAAATGATTGGTTTAAAAAGTATGGTGCGTGGGCTGTATTTTTATGTCGTTTTGTCCCAGTACTTCGAGTATTAATTACAATACCTGCTGGCATTAATCGAATGAACGTTATACAGTTTACAACTTTATCTTTAATAGGTACTACAATTTGGAATTTTGCTTTAATACTGCTCGGTCGTTTGCTCAGTGACAGTTTTGACGCTTTGATGAATGGTATTCATACATATTCACGTATCATGTATGTCATTATTATTATTGCAGTCATATATTTTGTTATACGTTATTTAATGAAACGTCGTCGGAGTGTTAAATAAATGTTATGCTAAGTTTTCCGTTTCTTAACGGTTAACTTAGCTTTTTTATTAATTTTAATTTTATGATACGCAATTATTGAAAATTAATTGATTTTTCAAGATAATCTATGTAAGCGCATTATTATAAATAATCGTATCGTTAGGTCGGAAAATATAATTAGAGGTGACTATGCATGACCCATATTACAGAAAGTGAAATGAAACAAAAATATCTAGATTTACTCTCACAAAAATTTGACAGTGCAGAAAAACTTGCTACTGAAATTATTAACTTAGAGTCAATCTTAGAATTACCTAAAGGGACTGAACATTTTGTTAGTGACCTTCATGGTGAATACGAATCTTTCCAACATGTTTTAAGAAACGGATCTGGAAATGTGCGTGCTAAAATTAATGATATCTTCAAAGATAAATTATCCCAGCAAGAAATCAACGACTTAGCAGCATTAGTATACTATCCGGAAGAAAAACTAAAATTAGTTAAAAATAATTTCGATTCAATCGGAACATTAAATATTTGGTATATTACAACCATTCAACGATTAATTGATTTAATTACATATTGCTCATCAAAATATACACGTTCAAAATTACGCAAAGCATTACCTGAACAATACGTTTATATTATTGAAGAGCTACTTTACAAGAGCAATGAATTTCATAATAAAAAGCCTTATTATGAAACATTAGTTAACCAAATTATTGAATTAGAACAATCAGATGATTTAATCATTGGCCTTTCCTATACTGTACAACGTCTAGTCGTAGACCATCTTCATGTCGTGGGCGATATCTATGACCGTGGTCCTAAACCTGATAAGATTATGGATACATTAATAAATTATCATTCTGTAGATATCCAATGGGGAAATCATGATGTATTATGGATTGGCGCCTATGCTGGTTCAAAAGTATGTCTTGCTAACCTTCTACGTATCTGTGCACGTTATGATAATTTAGATATTATTGAAGATGCATATGGCATCAATCTACGCCCTTTACTTACGCTTGCTGAAAAGTATTACGATGCTGAAAACCCAGCGTTTAAACCTAAGAAACGACCAGATAAAGACGTCAGTCTTACAAAACGCGAAGAAAGTCAAATCACAAAAATTCATCAAGCAATTGCGATGATTCAATTTAAACTTGAAATGCCTATTATTAAGCGTCGTCCTTCTTTTGAGATGGAAGAACGTTTAGTTTTAGAAAAAATAGATTATGATAACAATGAAATCACTATATATAATAAAACATATCCGCTTAAAGATACTTGTTTCCAAACTGTAAACCCTAACAATCCCGCTGAGTTACTAGCAGAGGAAAAAGAAGTTATGGATAAGCTATTACTTTCATTCCAACAATCTGAAAAATTAAGACGTCATATGTCTTTCCTTATGCGAAAAGGAAAATTATATCTTCCATATAATGGCAACCTTTTAATTCACGGTTGTATTCCCGTCGATGAAAATGGAGAAATGGAATCATTTGAAATTGAAGGTGAACGTTTAAGCGGTCGTGAACTACTCGATGTTTTTGAATATCATGTAAGAAGAGCTTTTGACCATAAAGAATCTACCGAAGACATTTCTACAGATTTAGTATGGTATCTTTGGACAGGTAAATATTCATCTTTATTTGGTAAACGTGCCATGACAACGTTTGAACGTTATTTTATAGAAGATAAAGCATCTCATAAAGAGGAGAAAAATCCTTATTATTACTTACGTGAAGATGTTGATATGATACGTAAAATGTTAAAGGATTTTGGTCTTAATCCAGATGAAGGACGTATCATAAATGGTCATACGCCTGTTAAAGAAATTGATGGTGAAGATCCAATTAAAGCTAATGGTAAAATGTTAGTCATAGATGGAGGATTTTCAAAAGCTTATCAATCAACAACTGGTATTGCCGGATACACACTTTTATATAATTCATTTGGTATGCAATTGGTTGCACATAAAGAGTTCAATAGAAAAGAAAAAGTGTTATCAATGGGGGCAGATGAATTGTCAGTGAAACGCGTTGTAGATGAAGAATTGCAACGTAAAAAAATTAGAGATACCAATATCGGTAAACAACTTCAAGATCAAATTGATATCCTCAAAATTTTAATGCACGACCGATATTTAACATAATATCTTCAAACATATTTTGTAAGTTGATGTGTAATAACATATCTTATCTCCTAATAACTTAAATTGAAAGCGCCCGTACATACACTCATGTACAGGCGCTTAATTCATGTGCTGAAGTATACTTTGTTTTATTTTGAATTAATTAATGGTCACGTCATTGATTATCTTTTCATAAAACAAATTAATTTTTGAAGTATGGCTTTTTGTAACTTACGCAACACATTAAGTTAAATAAGCATTTTTTAAAATACCATAAACACCTGTTTCATGTTCAGGTATATCTCTATTGCTTCGTTTAAACGTCACTTCTTTATCTTCATTGATATGATAGATTAACATATCATTTTCTGTAATTTTTTCATAATCTTCTGCCGGTACTTCAACAATATTATGTTGTGTAATAAATTGATTAAACCAACGTGGGGTATGATTTTCATCAAATAATATATGATTTCTGATTGGACCATTTAAATTGTTTCGTGCTTGCTCATCATTAAAAGATACTGGCATCATATCTACATTATTCAAGCCAAATTCAGACACCAATTCATTAAATGCTAAACTGTTAAAGATAAACGATTGTGTCATCAAAATACATTTATTATAACGTAATAAATCAGAATAAATTCTATCATTGCTAGATAAAAGATTACCTTTAAATACTTCGAACCCAGCTTCGTGGGCTTTTTCTGATGTGTTTTCAAATAAGTTGAACATCATGACGGGTATACCATGATCCCTTAGATTAATACCAAGATGGAACGAAAATTCACTTTCTCCGACAATGATCACGCCTGGTGGCTCCGTACTTGCTACACCGAACAGTTTACTTAAAGGTGTAAAACCAAATCCATAAATGACTACAGTGATAAATACAAGACCAAAAGTTACTGGTGTAATATATTGAGCCATAGGAATTTTATCGTCCATAAATAAACTTGAGAAGAATTGTGCCACTGTTAAAACCACAATACCTCTAGGCGCCATTAGTGCTACTACTACACGTTCCTTTTTAGTTATTTCAGTACCTAATGTTGAAAGAAGCACTGAAATTGGTCTTACTAATACAATCATAACCAAACTAAAGAGTATGAGCTGCCAAGATAACACATTGAGCAACACATCTTTAGTGAGAGAAGACGTAATTAAAATAAATACAGTACTCACAAGTATAGATGATGCATTATCTATAAAGTGGTCTGATTCTTTAAAGATGAGATCGTGACGTTTTTTACGCGCCATCATTAAGCCAAAAATTGTTACAGCTAGTAAACCTGATTCTGATAATATCTCATCGCAGATACTAAATGTTAAAAGAATAAATACAAGCTGAATGGGTGGCATTAAACTTTGAGGAATTTTATCTTGACCTATAAGCCAATTAAATAGAAAGGCTGCACCAAAACCTATTAAAATTGCAGCTAAGAGTTTCAAGATAAAGAGAATAATAACGACAAAGCCTATCCCTTCCTCAAAAATCTGGAATACATAAAATGCAGTGAGTGCAATAATAGGTCCAATAGGATCTAAGATAATACTTTCCCATCTTAATACTGAATCGACATTTCTTTTTACTTTCGCTTGCTTCAGCAAGGGTTGAATCACGGTTGGACCAGTGATTAGGAATAGTCCTCCGATAACAAATGAAATAGACAGAGGGAAATTCATAGTGACATGTAAAGCGATTGCTCCTAAAATCCATGCAATTCCCGCTCCTATTGTAATAATTCTTATAACAGCTTTAGAAATGCCTTTTAATTCTCTAAAATCTAGATTACTACTACCTTCAAATAATATAATTGCTACAGCAAGAGATACAATTGAACTAAATGCCTCAGGTCCAAGTGCCTCTTTTGGGTTTGCTAGTCCAAAAATAGGTCCTACAAGCAAACCTACGATGGCCATGACAACAATCGATGGCCATTTTATTCTACTCGCTAACCATTGACTAAAAATGCCTAGTGCTAAGAACAATACAATCGTTAGCATCACGGGCAATTCCAATGACATATTAAACACCTTCTTTATTTCTAATTCGATTTATATACTTAATATTGACCTATACTACCAAAAATGCTTTGCAATTGCATTATGATTTGCTTAAAGATAATGTAAACATTTAAATGAAATATATGAATTTAAGTTAGATGGCACTTGACTATACGCACTTATCTGCCATCTTATTTAATCATACCATACTTAAACGTGCACCCTATTTATACAATAGTACATATGTGGCGAACTTTACTGTTTATTTTTTCGGTAAAATCATCTAAAATAGATTAATGTAATTTTTAAAATTTTTGTCAGAAAAATTAATCTAACTTGGATAGCGCTTGAAGGGATTTGTTTATTAAATGAACAATGTTAAAGAATCCATCATTGTTGCCTTCGCCTTTGTAGGCGTTGTAGTTGGAGCAGGATTTGCAACAGGTCAGGAAATCTTTCAGTTCTTCACTAGTCATGGTATTTACAGTATTGGCGGTATTTTTATTACTGGACTTATCTTAACTCTTGGAGGAATATTCGTATTAAATACTGGCTTTCGTCTTAGATCTCAAAACCACTCCGAATCTATTCGTTATTATTTACATCCAACAATAGCTAAATTATTTGATATTATACTTACAGTATTTTTATTTTCTCTAGCAATTATTATGACAGCTGGCGGAGCATCGACTATAAATGAAAGTTTCGGCTTACCTTTTTGGTTAAGTTCTTTCATTTTAGTGATACTTATTTTGATAACATTATTTCTAAAGTTCGATCGTCTTATCGCTGTTTTAGGAGGGGTAACACCATTTCTTGTGGCAGTCGTAGTAATGATTGCAGTGTATTACTTTATTACCGGTGATTTAAACTTTAGTGATGTCAGTCAATATTCAAATCAAAATAAGTCGATTTCACCTGGTTGGTGGTTTGACGCAATTAATTATGCTAGCTTACAAATTGCTGCTGCATTTAGCTTTTTAACTGTAATGGGCGGTAAGCTACGATATCAATCGTCCACAATTTATGGTGGACTTATCGGTGGTATTATTGTGACTTTACTATTACTTTTGATTAATTTTGGTCTTGTTACAGAATTTAATCAAATTAAAGAGGCAGCATTACCATCATTGCTACTTGCTAAGCAGATTTCTCCATCCATTGGTATTATCATGTCTGTCATTATGGTTTTAGTCATATACAATACAGTAGTAGGTTTAATGTACGCCTTTGCATCACGCTTTAGTCGACCGTTTACGAAACGTTATTATATTCTTATAGTTATGATGGCGATAATAACATTTGCTTGTACTTTTGTGGGATTCATTTCTCTCATTGGTAAAGTGTTCCCTATTATGGGACTTTTTGGTTTTATCTTATTGATTCCTGTGATATACAAAGGAATTTTACGAAAATAATAATCTTAGCCTAGGACAAATTGTCTTAGGCTTTTATATTGTCAATAAGGTAAAGAGTTAAACATATACTAAACAAATTTTAATTCTATTAACACTTCCTGTGTGAGTTAACGAATCTATTTAAACACTATTCCACCTTCTTATTGGTTGCTCATTTTCTTGAAGTTCAGGAGAATTTTAATATAAAATAATGCAATTTAAATTTAAAACTGATCTTTCAGGGAATACTTCTAATGGAGGTGTTTAACATGACAAATCAATTATTTATTAACAATGAATTTATAGAAAGTCAGTCTAAAGAGACAATGGATGTCATTAATCCAGCTACTGGCGAGGCATTTGATACTATCACTCTTGCAACTGAAGAGGAAGTAAACGACGCCATTGAAAAATCGCAACAAGCACAACTTGAATGGGAGCGCGTGCCTCAACCTACACGTGCGGAACATGTTAAATTACTTATACCTTTATTAGAAAAAAATCGCGATGAAATAGCTCAATTATACGTAAAAGAACAAGGTAAAACTTTAACGCAAGCTTATGGAGAAATTGACAAATCAATCTCATTTATCGATTATATGACAAGTCTGAGTATGTCAGATAAAGGACGTGTTCTACAAAATAGTATTGCAAATGAAACGATTCAAATTATCAACAAACCTATCGGAGTTACTGCTGGTATTGTGCCATGGAACGCACCGATACTTGTCCTTATGCGAAAAGTCATTCCAGCTATAGTAACTGGTTGTTCAGTAGTGATTAAACCTAGTGAAGAGACAACGTTACTCACTCTTCGATTAGCTGAATTATTCAGAGCATCAACTATACCAGCAGGATTGATTCAAATTGTTCCTGGCACTGGAGAAACAGTAGGTACACAATTAGCTTCGCATAAAGACATTCAACTTATTTCTTTAACTGGAAGTATGAGAGCTGGTAAATCTGTTTACGAAAATGCTGCTCAAACTGTAAAGAAAGTAAATTTAGAATTAGGTGGAAACGCACCAGTCATTGTCACATCAAATGCCGATTTAGATAAAGCAGTTAACTATATCGTGACAGCCCGTATAAATAATGCAGGTCAAGTTTGTACGTGCCCTGAACGTATCTTTGTACATGAAGATGTTCACGATGACTTTTTAAATAAAGTAACTTCCAAAATGAAAAGCTTAACTGTTGGAGATCCATTTGATGAAAACACCGATTACGGCGCAATTATTAACCAAAAACAACTTGATAGTATTCATGAAAAGGTTCAAGATGCTATTAAAAATGGTGCAACATTGATGACTGGTGGACATCAATTAAAACGCCATGGTTTCTTCTACGCACCAACGGTATTAGATAACGTTAGAAAAGACGATAATGTGTTTAAAGATGAAATTTTTGGTCCAGTTCTTGCGATAACAACATACCGCGATTTTGAACAAGTGATTGAAGACGCTAATGATACAAACGCTGGCTTATCTTCTTATATCTTCTCTGAAAATTTAACAGAAGTAATGACAGCAACCGAACGTCTAAAATTTGGTGAAGTATATGCAAATTGTGAGGCTGAAGAAGTCGTTAATGGCTATCACGCAGGTTGGCGTGAATCAGGCTTAGGTGGCGCTGACGGTATTCACGGTTTTGAAGAATACTACAATACCACAGTAAGTTATATTAGATACTAATGTAATCATTATCATATAACTAACGGGGTGGGTTTAACGTTTTATTTAGAACGTTAGACCCACCCCGTTTTTAATTATTGAGTGCGCGATTTAATACGTAAATGTTCTTTTTCATTAATGATTGGTATGAAATTGAATCATCATTTTGCTCCTCTTTAGTCAATACAGCTAGATTATGAAAACTTAATGGTTTCGTATCTGTTTCTTTCTTAATAACATCTGTAATTTTGGAGGTAATATTTTGTTCATATAAAACATAAGGCGCATGCGAATGTTGAATATCTTTAACGATATTCAAAATCTCTTTTTGACTAGGTTCTTCATCATTCATACCTTTAACACCTTGTTGTTTAAAACCATAACGATGCGCTAAATATCCAAGCGAATCATGTGAAATCACAACTTTATCCCTTTTAGAATGCTTCGTTATTGATTGTAGTTGTTGATCAATATGCACAATATCTTTATTTACCATTTTATAATTTTTATTGTAATAAGCTTGATGTTTAGGGTCTTTCTCTATTAATTTCTCTTTGATCATGAAAGCGAATTTTTGATTTAGAACAGGATCTAACCAAACATGAGGATCTTGATTCGATTCTTCATGATGTGAATGATGCTCGTGATCTTCATCATGGCCTTTAGAGTCAATAAAATCACTTTGTTTGAGTCCTTCGGCAAGCGCTAATTTCATACTATTATTGGTCATCGAATTCGTAATCTTTGCAGCGACAGGATCTAATTGATGGCTTGAATAGACAAACAGATCACTTTTGGCAATATCAATCATATCTTTTTGTGTTGGTTCATATGAGTGTAAATCTGCACCATCAGGATAGATTGATTGCACGTCAACATATTTTCCGCCAATCTGTTGTGTCAAACTTTGAAATGCGTATACAGTCGTGTATACTTTCATTTTATTCTTGTCATTAATACTTTCGCGTTTACGATGATCAAAGCTACTGCATCCGCTTAACATTAAAATGATGATTGACACTATAATTAATTTCTTCAATATAAGTGCTCCCTACTATGACCAATTTATACGCTTATCACTATATCCGTTACATTATAAAAAAGCAATAGTTATCAATATAAATGTAAACTGTAAACTAATTATGTTTGAAAACGTCAAAGCGTGATAAATATAACTATATACTATTTTAAAGGAGTGAACGTCGATGGCTGCAGAAATTAAACAAGGCGATCATAAATTCTATGTAGGTGATGACGAAAATAACCCAAAAGCTGTTATTACATTTAAAGAGGTTGATAACAATGAAATAGACATTGATCATACTGGAGTTTCTGATGAACTCGGTGGACAAGGTCTAGGTAAAAAATTAGTTAATCGTGTTGTTGAACATGCACGAGAAAACAATCTAAAAATTATCGCTTCTTGTCCATTCGCAAAAAACGTATTAGAAAAAGATGATCATGCACAAGATGTTTATTTAGGATAGTTTATGTGAATGTACTCATATCAATTTGAGATATACGTCATTCGCTTATTTCACCGAAAATTTATAGCAGTTGACTAAATATGCAATACGTTTATCAAATGGCCACACATATAGTCAACTATGTAAGAGTAGAACTAATTTCAAAATAATTTAGTTCTACTCTTTTATTTAGATTTTATATTAGTTCAATATATTAGCTATTTTAATATCTTTTAAGTATATTAATTATACTTATTTTAAAATTGAAAGGAACACGAAACTATGACAAATTTTCATTCTATAGATGCTACACAAGTAACAAACGTCACTTTAAATGTTAAAGATTTAAATAAATTAACTGATTTCTATTCTAATGTATTAGGTTTTTCTATTGAAAAACAAACGAATCAACAAACCGTATTCAACATCGGAAATCTTGGTTATACTTTAACTTTAAATGAACTTAACAACGGTCGACAACCGGAATTTAGAGAAGCAGGGTTATTCCATGTTGCTTATCTTTTACCGACTCGTAGCGATTTAGCAGACTTCCTTTATCATGCTAACAATCTCAACATCGCAATGGGTGGTGGAGATCACCTTGTCAGTGAAGCGCTATATTTCACTGATCCTGAAGGCAATGGTATTGAAGTCTATCATGATCGCCCTTCAGAAGACTGGGTGTGGCGAGACGGTTTTGTCAAAATGGATACATTGGAAGTTGATGTCAATGATTTAATGACTCAACGGTCAAATGAAGGTTGGCAAGGTTGGTCGGAAGAAGGAAAAATCGGGCATTTACATCTCAAAACACACAATTTAGAATCTGCTTATGCATTTTATGTTGAAAAGTTAGGGTTCGAACATATATCTAATTTCCCACAAGCACTATTTATGTCCACTCAAAAGTATCATCATCATATAGCTACAAATTCTTGGCAGTCAAATAAGATTAGAACTCAAAATGAACAAACTTATGGTTTATGTCACTTTGACATATATCAACCTAATGCAAATACTACTCATGTTACTTCACCTGAAGGCTTTGACATTACAATTCATGGTAACGAAATAAAATAACGATAATAACTTATCGTAGTTGATACATGCCTTATTTTGAATAAGTTATCCAAGTTACCGACAACTTGCTTTGCCCGTTGAATTTCTCGGTGAAATTCTCTTTGTTGGGGCCCCGAACCCCAACTTGCCTTGTCCGTGGAATTTCAACATGTACTTCGTCTTTATGGGGGTGTTGAAAGTGTTTGATATATGGCAGGTGTATTTTCTAATGGTTTGTCTATATATTAAGAAAACCTGAGACAAGATTGATGTGTACTATACCTCACAATGTTAGAATTTAATCTAACTTTGCGTTGCACTCAATGTCTCAGGTTTTTATAATTTTATTTATTTTTCATTAATTTTATTTCGCTTAAAGCTTGCTGACGTATTCTATCTTCATCTTCTTTAACCCAGTTTGGAATTAAAAAAGCATCAATAATAGTCCAAATTAAAGTAGGAATTCCAAAAGTAAACCAAACAGTTAATAATGTTAAGACTAATAATCCAACTCCACTTCCTACTTTACCATGGTAAAATCTGTGTGCTCCAAATCCTCCTAAAAAGAACCAAAGTACTTAAGATACAGCAGTAGGTTTTCCACGATTTGTTACTTGTTGTTCAATATAACTTTTTTCTAGATTCATAAAATCTCTCACAACATTTTCATATTTAAAATGATTGTACCATACAAAATATAAATGCGGATATTAATTTATTATTTTTCACCAGATAAATAAATTTTTGTGTAATACTCAAAAATATTTTCGGCTTTTAATTGAAGTAAAATTTCAACAAAAAACAGGACGCACGCATACGCATGCATCCTGTAAAGTGTCTCGTTTTATTAATATAAACCTTTAGTTTGGTTGCTTGTATCAATAAAGATATTTTTAACTTGTTGATAGTTTTTGATAGCATCTTTATATACTTCGCGCCCAATACCTGATTTTTTATATCCTCCGAATGGCGCACCTGCAGGAATTTGATTATAAGTGTTAATCCAAATACGACCTGTTCTCATAGCTTTAGCTACATTTAATGCACGATGAATATCTGTAGTAAAGATACCTCCAGCTAAACCATACTCAGAATCATTTGCAATTTCGATAGCTTCTTGCTCATCATCGAATTTTTCAACTACTACAACTGGACCGAAGATTTCTTCTTGAGCAAGTTGATGCTTGTTATCGTTAATCTCAATAATTGTAGGCTCAAAGAAGTAACCTTTGTCTAAGCCGTTATCTGTGATTCGATGACCACCAGTTAAGATGTTCGCTTTGTCATCTTCTTCAGCAATTTTTATATAACTTTCAATTTTATCTAATTGTTCTGGTCCAGTTTGCGCACTCATTTTAGTATCTTCATCAAATGGATCGCCAACTTTAATATTTTCAAATGCTTCTTTCAATTTTGGCAACAATTCATCGTAAATAGATGATTGTACTAATAATCTTGAACCTGCACTACATACTTCACCTTGGTTAAATAATATACCAAGTTGAACACCTTCAATCACTTGCTCTAAATTAGCATCATCAAAGATAATATTAGCACTTTTACCACCTAGTTCTAATGTTGTAGGAACGATACGTTCAGCACCTGCTTGTGCTACACCGTAACCCACGTCAGTAGAACCTGTAAATGATAACTTATCTACACCTTCATGATGGAAAATAGCGTCTCCTGATTCAGACCCTTTACCAGTTAAGACATTAACTACTCCTTTAGGAAGAACTTCTTGGAAAATTTTAGCAAGTTCAATTAATGATAAAGGCGTAGATGATGATGGTTGAATTACTACTGTGTTACCTGCTGCTAAAGCCGGTCCTAATTTCCATGAAGCTAATAAAATTGGGAAATTCCATGCTACTACTGCACCAACAACCCCAACAGGTTCATTAACAACTAAACTCATTGTATTTTGATCAATTTCATTAACTGAACCTTCGTCAGTTGTTAAAACACTAGCAAAATACTTAAATTGATTGGCTGCTTGTGGTACATCAATTGTTGATGTTTCACGATAAGGTTTACCATTTTGCAGTGATTCAACCGTCGCTAAATGTTCAGTTTTCTCATGAATACGTCGACTAATTTCTAATAAATAATCTGCACGTTCTTCTTTAGAAATCTTACTCCAACTATCAAATGCATCATGAGCTGCTTGAACAGCTTTATCTACATCTTTTTTACCAGCGCGTGCAACTTTAGCTAAATCTTCACCATTAGCTGGATTAGAAACAGTTAATGTTTCCCCACTATCACTAGCTTGGAATTCATTGTTAATAAACAAGCCGTAACTTTCATCTATATAATTTCTTACGTTAATATTTGTCATTAAAACCCATCCTTTTTTAGTGATATTTGAAGTAATCGCTTATCCCTAATAAAATGTAAGCGTTTACTTAATGTAATACCTATTTTAACCTCTTTTGTAAATAATGCAAAATTATCTGTTTGCATCATCATTAAAAGCGACTATTGTATGTTGTACCCGCTTTGAATTTTATTATTCAACGTATAAAAATTCTATTATATTCAACAAAACAACCTGAGACTTCAAGTAAAAGTCTCAGGTTGCTTATATATTAATTATTGATAACTCACTTAATCTTACATTCGTATAATCGTACTAGATTAAAGTTCTCACTATCGTGAGTTAACTATGATATTTAACATAAATCCATGTTATACCCTGGGTTTCATAGAATTTCTTTATTCAATCCAACTAATGATGTCGTCTTCGTTTTGTCTAACTTTGCCATGTTTAGGTTCTTGTGCTCTGTAACCAAAGCCTACCATAACTGAAATACCAAATTGTTCCGTATCTAAAACACCCTCATCTGAAAGAATTTCAGTCACTTTATCTAAATCAAATCCTTCAATTGGACATGAGTCGATACCTAGTAATGCAGCACTTGTCATCATGTTTGCTAATGCAATATATGTTTGTTTTACTCGCCCAGTCATATAATGTTCGTTCATTATCGGCAATATGGAAACTTTCTTGGAAATCATCAAATTTATTTTCAACTGCTGGAATTGTACTTTCTTCATATTTTTTGACGCCACGAAGTAAATGTTGCACGTAATCTGTATGAGCCGTCACATTCTTACGAGCAAAAATTAATACAAAGTGACTTGCTGTATCAAGTTGCTTTTGTGCTCCCCAACTATAGGCTTTCAATTTTTCTCTCAATTCTTTATTTTGAACCACTACAAAGTGCCAAGGTTCTAAACCTAGTGAACTTGGAGATAATCTACCTGTTTCTAAAATCGTATTAAAATCTTCATCACTAATTTTTTTCGTAGGGTCAAATTCTTTTGTCGCATGTCTAAAATGGAATGCATCAATAATCGTTTGATTCATCTGATTCATAATCATACCTTCCTCTCTTTACTTCTGTTGATACAAATTATATACGACTTCAAAAAGTAACTAAAGTAATTGATTTCTAATCTCTTCAGCTCACTTATATAGTTAGTATAATTTAGAAATTTAAAAGACCTATGAAGTAACTTGTTTAGTGAATTAAATCACATATAATTAAAAAATCATAAGTACTGACTTGTGAATGTTTTTACTATTTATTAATTACAAATTTTAGAAATGGGGTAATTTTTAATGACAAAAATTATGTTTTTCGGCACAAGAGCATATGAGAAGGACATGGCATTACGTTGGGGAAAGAAAAATAATATCGATGTCACTACATCAACAGAACTTTTAAGTGTAGATACTGTCGATCAATTAAAAGATTATGACGGTGTTACAACAATGCAGTTCGGTAAATTAGAACCTGAAGTTTACCCTAAATTAGAGTCCTATGGTATTAAACAAATTGCACAACGTACGGCTGGATTTGATATGTATGACTTAGAACTTGCAAAAAAACATGAAATTATTATCTCGAATATACCTAGTTATTCACCTGAAACAATTGCTGAATATTCGGTATCTATCGCTCTGCAACTCGTACGAAAATTCCCAACAATTGAAAAACGTGTGCAAGCACATAATTTCACATGGGCGTCCCCTATTATGTCTCGTCCAGTAAAAAATATGACTGTAGCAATCATCGGTACAGGGCGTATTGGTGCTGCAACTGGTAAAATCTATGCTGGTTTTGGTGCGAGAGTAGTTGGTTATGATGCATATCCTAATCATTCTTTATCTTTCTTAGAATATAAAGAAACAGTAGAGGATGCAATTAAAGATGCTGATATTATCTCATTACATGTACCCGCTAATAAAGATAGTTTCCATTTATTTGATAACAATATGTTTAAAAATGTTAAAAAAGGTGCCGTTTTAGTCAATGCCGCAAGAGGAGCTGTGATAAACACGCCTGATTTAATTGAAGCAGTAAATAATGGTACATTATCAGGTGCTGCCATTGACACATATGAAAATGAAGCTAATTATTTCACATTTGATTGTTCAAATCAAACGATTGACGACCCAATATTATTAGACCTAATTAGAAATGAAAATATTTTAGTTACACCTCATATTGCCTTTTTCTCCGATGAAGCAGTACAAAATTTAGTAGAGGGTGGTTTGAATGCAGCATTATCAGTAATTAATACTGGCACATGTGATACGCGATTAAACTAATACGAATAAAGTCAGTAATCACTGTAATCAAGATATTATTTATCATTATTTCGATTTACTTAACCTATATCATTACATCACAATATCACTTGGTATTGTTGCGAATAAAATAAAAAAGACTTTACTTTTCTAAAAAAATGGTTAAGTGTCTGTACATGTTAACGTTTCAGACATTTAACCATTTTATTATTTATTGGAATAACCGAGAACAACATTTTCGATTGTTGATAGTACGCCTTGTTCATCATTGGAAGGTGCCACATGACTCGCTATATTAAATAATGATTGATCTTCACTATTAGCCATAACATAACTATGTTCGGCAAGCTCCAACATATCTTTATCGTTATTTGCATCTCCAAATGCCATTAAATGTGAAGCAGGCATTTGCCATTCTTTTAATAATCTAGACAAAGCTTGACCCTTAGTCATATTTGGCATAATAACATCTATACTATCTCTCCCACTTGATACTAGTTTAATATCGTCTTTAAACTTAAGAGCTAATTTCTCATCTAAGTCTGGATGAGTCTGACGATTTATATTGAAAGCAATTTTCACATAATCATCATCAGGTAATGTTTGTAAGGAGTCAACCTCTATTAGTTGGTGATAATATGTACGTGCATCTTGCTTAAATGCTTCGCTTGTTTCTTTTAAAATATATGCACTTTTTACACCACAAATAATCAAATTGTTTATCTTTTGATTCAAATTTAAATAATTTACAACTTTTTGAAAAATATACTGATCAAAACTTCGATAATTGTAAAGTTGATTACCTTTATAGATGACTGCTCCATTTTCAGATATAAAGAACATTTCCCTATCTCCAAAAATTGATTTTAGCTTTGCAAATTGATTCCCACTCGCAGCTATAAACTTAATATTTTTATCTATTAATTCTTTAAAAATAGTTTCAAAACGATTTCGATCAAACTGTTTATTTGTGTCAAGAAATGTTCCATCCATATCTACCGCAATGGCTTTAATCATCGTTAATCCCCCTATCTATAGATTAAAATTCATAATCATTATATAGCTGTTGGATTTGGTATTGAAGCAATATCAAATATAGTGAAAACATATTCATATATTGAAATTGTTTTCAACATAAAAAATAATTACCTTTGTCATTCACACTATCGCTTAATATATAAGATAAATCTCTTATTTTCATTTATATAACTTGAATCAAAAATATTAAAAAGAGCCAAGGACATTCACTTTGTCCTCGACCCTCTAATCAATAAGTTATTAAAATTTATTTTAACAAAGCATCTTCTCGAAGAAGAACATAATTAATACAGTTTATTACGTATCTTTCACTTATAAGAATATTAGTTAATTTGTGTAGCTATGAATATTTTCCTTGTTTCCCAAACACCCGTTTCTTCGTTATAGTCATCGCAAGTAATTAATGTTAATTGATTTTTCTTATTAGGATGTTCGTCTAATACCTTAACCTCTGTAGGCTTAACATCACGTATTTTAGTTATTTTATACTTTCTAGTTTGATTTCCAGTTTTAAAATACACTTTACTACCGATTTTGGCTGATTTTAAATTTGTAAATTGATAGTGCGAACGATCTGTAAACGTATGACCAGCAATTGAAATATTCTGTTGATTAAGAGATTCGTCACCTTCTGCAAAACTAACACCTCTATTGAGTTGTTCTGGTGTTGCTGGACCAGGGTATACTGGTTCTTTTATTTGTGCATCTGGAACTTCTATATAACCAGCCATTTTAGATTTATCGGAAGGTATCTTTGGCGTCGATTTAGATGTCTTTGTCTGTTCTTTTTCCTTTTTATCATAATTTTCAATTTTATGATCGTTATCTTTTTCATGTAGATAATTATCGATATATGGCTTTGAGAATAAATAAATAGCTAAAATGATTAACAATACGCCTATTAAGGTGATTAATCTATTCATCCACTGCTTCATTTATGTTACTCCTTTATATTTATTTCGCAAATTATATAATTTTAGTTTAGTATAGCATTAAATTAAAAATTCAACATTACATGATATGAAATAGATGAGAATGCATATTAACCTCTGAAAATGACGCACTATCTATTGAATGAGAATAATAATTTTAAAGATTTGAGGGATTGAGATGATTAGATTTGCACGACTAGAAGATCTTCAAGATATTTTGACAATTTATAATGATGCCATCCTTAATACAACAGCTGTTTATACGTATAAGCCACAACAATTAGATGAACGTCTTCAATGGTATCAATCTAAAGCAAAAATAAACGAACCTATATGGGTTTATGAAAAAGAAGGGAAAGTAGTTGGTTTTGCCACTTATGGTTCCTTTAGACAATGGCCGGCCTATTTATATACTATTGAACATTCTATATATGTTCATCAACAGTACAGAGGACTAGGTATCGCTTCTCAATTATTAGAGAATTTAATTCGTTACGCTAAAGAACAAGGTTATCGCACCATTGTTGCTGGGATTGATGCATCGAACATGGATAGTATCGCATTGCATAAGAAGTTTGACTTCTCACATGCAGGTACAATTAAAAATGTAGGTTATAAATTTGATCGATGGCTCGATTTATCATTTTATCAATATGATTTATCTGATTCATAAAAAAGTGTGGAGTTATTATTAAATAAGTTAATCCAAAAAGATACTCTTTATTTTTTATTTCTTCAGTCTTCTTTTTTATTTTCAATAACAAAACGAATGTAATAGAACATAAAAACAATTATCATGCTCAATGATAATGATTTAAATAGCAAGTTGGGCCATGTTCCCTCGATAGTCCATAAATAAGTTATCGTCGTGTTAATGATGAATGCGATGAAAATCAAAAATAATCTCAGCATTTCATCAACCCCTTTTTAGCTATTTTATGTCGTTGTCAGAAAATTTGCAATATACAAAGGCTAGGACATAATTCCTAGCAAAATAGCCAGTAAATGAGTTTTTATAAATTCATTTACTGGCTTCTTTATTTATAATACTACGTATTGTTTTCTCGCTTTCTTATCGGACAGCTTCAGCCTGTAGTCTTCAGCTTGTCCTGTTCCCTCAAGAGTCTCGCCAAAATACTTTGTGTTTATATGTCATTTTACATTAAAATACTTTGAAAATAAGACCTTTCCGTAAAATTTAATAAATAGCAATAAACAAAATTAACGAGGTGCCTTATGTATA
>NZ_KV831332.1:0-4511 GCF_001837075.1 Staphylococcus sp. HMSC063F05 | reverse complement strand
GTTAGCTATATTTTTTTACTTTGCAACAGAACCAGAAATTTCGCCAGTCGATTTAACGGACTTAATGAAATCGACTTTAAAAGCGAACGAAAAACAATTGCAAAAACAAATCGATTTTTGGCAACATGAATTTAAATTTTGGAAATAGTGTACATATTAATATTACTGAACAAAAATGATATATTTAAACTATTCTAATTTAGGAGGATTTTTTTATGAAGTGTCTATTTAAAAATTTGGGGAATTTATATGAGGTGAAAGAATAATTTACCCCTATAAACTTTAGTCACCTCAAGTAAAGAGGTAAAATTGTTTAGTTTATATAAAAAATTTAAAGGTTTGTTTTATAGCGTTTTATTTTGGCTTTGTATTCTTTCATTTTTTAGTGTATTAAATGAAATGGTTTTAAATGTTTCTTTACCTGATATTGCAAATCATTTTAATACTACTCCTGGAATTACAAACTGGGTAAACACTGCATATATGTTAACTTTTTCGATAGGAACAGCAGTATATGGAAAATTATCTGATTATATAAATATAAAAAAATTGTTAATTATTGGTATTAGTTTGAGCTGTCTTGGTTCATTGATTGCTTTTATTGGTCACAATCACTTTTTTATTTTGATTTTTGGTAGGTTAGTACAAGGAGTAGGATCTGCTGCATTCCCTTCACTGATTATGGTGGTTGTAGCTAGAAATATTACAAGAAAAAAACAAGGCAAAGCCTTTGGTTTTATAGGATCAATTGTAGCTTTAGGTGAAGGGTTAGGTCCTTCAATAGGGGGAATAATAGCACATTATATTCATTGGTCTTACCTACTTATACTTCCTATGATTACAATAGTAACTATACCTTTTCTTATTAAAGTAATGGTACCTGGTAAATCAACAAAAAATACATTAGATATCGTAGGTATTGTTTTAATGTCTATAAGTATTATATGTTTTATGTTATTTACGACAAATTATAATTGGACTTTTTTAATACTCTTCACAATCTTTTTTGTGATTTTTATTAAACATATTTCAAGAGTTTCTAACCCTTTTATTAATCCTAAACTAGGGAAAAACATTCCGTTTATGCTTGGTTTGTTTTCTGGTGGGCTAATATTTTCTATAGTAGCTGGTTTTATATCAATGGTGCCTTATATGATGAAAACTATTTATCATGTAAATGTAGCGACAATAGGTAATAGTGTTATTTTTCCTGGAACCATGAGTGTTATTGTTTTTGGTTATTTTGGTGGTTTTTTAGTGGATAGAAAAGGATCATTATTTGTTTTTATTTTAGGATCATTGTCTATCTCTATAAGTTTTTTAACTATTGCATTTTTTGTTGAGTTTAGTATGTGGTTGACTACTTTTATGTTTATATTTGTTATGGGCGGATTATCTTTTACTAAAACAGTTATATCAAAAATAGTATCAAGTAGTCTTTCTGAAGAAGAAGTTGCTTCTGGAATGAGTTTGCTAAATTTCACAAGTTTTTTATCAGAGGGAACAGGTATAGCAATTGTAGGAGGTTTATTGTCACTACAATTGATTAATCGTAAACTAGTTCTGGAATTTATAAATTATTCTTCTGGAGTGTATAGTAATATTCTTGTAGCCATGGCTATCCTTATTATTTTATGTTGTCTTTTGACGATTATTGTATTTAAACGTTCTGAAAAGCAGTTTGAATAGTTATATTATATTTTGGTTTAGAACTATGAGTGGCTAGCATTTTGCCACTCATTTTTTGCGTTAGCAAAAACAGGTTTAAGCCTCGCAGAGCACACGTATTAACGACTTATTAAAAATAAGTCTAGTGTGTTAGACTTAAACTATTAAATACACATGAAACCTTTGTGCTTAGGAGTGATTTTTATATGTCTTATTCCATTGTTAGAGTTTCAAAAGTTAAATCTGGAACAAATACAACGGGCATACAAAAACATGTTCAAAGAGAAAATAATAATTATGAAAATGAAGATATAGACCATAGTAAAACTTACTTAAATTATGATTTGGTAAATGCTAATAAACAGAATTTTAATAACTTGATTGATGAAAAAATCGAACAGAATTATACAGGCAAAAGAAAAATTAGAACAGACGCGATTAAACACATTGATGGTTTAATTACATCAGACAATGATTTCTTTGATAATCAAACGCCAGAAGATACAAAGCAGTTTTTTGAATATGCTAAAGAGTTTTTAGAACAAGAATACGGTAAAGATAATTTATTATATGCAACAGTTCACATGGACGAAAAAACACCACATATGCATTATGGCGTTGTTCCAATAACTGATGATGGTCGTTTAAGTGCTAAAGAAGTTGTAGGTAATAAAAAAGCTTTAACAGCGTTTCAAGATAGATTTAATGAGCATGTTAAACAACGAGGATATGATTTAGAACGTGGGCAATCAAGACAAGTAACAAATGCTAAACATGAGCAAATAAGTCAGTATAAACAAAAAACAGAATATCATAAGCAAGAATATGAACGTGAGAGCCAAAAAACAGACCATATAAAGCAAAAGAACGATAAATTAATGCAAGAGTACCAAAAATCGTTAAATACGCTTAAAAAGCCTATAAATGTTCCGTATGAGCAAGAAACTGAAAAAGTAGGTGGTTTATTTAGCAAAGAAATACAAGAAACTGGAAATGTTGTAATAAGCCAAAAAGATTTCAATGAATTTCAGAAACAGATAAAAGCTGCTCAAGATATTTCGGAAGATTACGAGTATATAAAGTCTGGTAGAGCCTTAGATGATAAAGATAAGGAAATACGAGAGAAAGATGATTTATTAAATAAAGCAGTTGAGCGTATTGAAAACGCAGACGATAATTTTAACCAACTTTACGAAAATGCAAAGCCACTTAAAGAGAATATAGAAATAGCGTTAAAGCTTTTAAAAATCTTACTAAAAGAGTTAGAACGAGTTTTAGGAAGAAATACCTTTGCGGAAAGAGTTAATAAGTTAACAGAAGATGAACCAAAACTAAATGGTTTAGCAGGAAACTTAGATAAAAAAATGAATCCAGAATTATATTCAGAACAGGAACAGCAACAAGAACAACAAAAGAATCAAAAACGAGATAGAGGTATGCACTTATAGAACATGCATTTATGCCGAGAAAACTTATTGGTTGGAATGGGCTATGTGTTAGCTAACTTGTTAGCGAGTTGGTTGGACTTGAATTGGGATTAATCCCAAGAAAGTACCAACTCAACAACACATAAAGCCCTGTAGGTTCCGACCAATAAGGAAATTGGAATAAAGCAATAAAAGGAGTTGAAGAAATGAAATTCAGAGAAGCCTTTGAGAATTTTATAACAAGTAAGTATGTACTTGGTGTTTTAGTAGTTTTAACTGTTTACCAGATAATACAAATGCTTAAATAAAAAAAGACTTGATCTGATTAGACCAAGTCTTTTGATAGTGTTATATTAATAACAAAATAAAAAGGAGTCGCTCACGCCCTGACCAAAGTTTGTGAACGACATCATTCAAAGAAAAAAACACTGAGTTGTTTTTATAATCTTGTATATTTAGATATTAAACGATATTTAAATATACATCAAGATATATATTTGGGTGAGCGATTCCTTAAACGAAATTGAGATTAAGGAGTCGATTTTTTATGTATAAAAACAATCATGCAAATCATTCAAATCATTTGGAAAATCACGATTTAGACAATTTTTCTAAAACCGGCTACTCTAATAGCCGGTTGGACGCACATACTGTGTGCATATCTGATCCAAAATTAAGTTTTGATGCAATGACGATCGTTGGAAATCTCAACCGAGACAACGCTCAAGCCCTTTCTAAATTTATGAGTGTAGAGCCCCAAATAAGACTTTGGGATATTCTTCAAACAAAGTTTAAAGCTAAAGCACTTCAAGAAAAAGTTTATATTGAATATGACAAAGTGAAAGCAGATAGTTGGGATAGACGTAATATGCGTATTGAATTTAATCCAAACAAACTTACACGAGATGAAATGATTTGGTTAAAACAAAATATAATAAGCTACATGGAAGATGACGGTTTTACAAGATTAGATTTAGCCTTTGATTTTGAAGATGATTTGAGTGACTACTATGCAATGTCTGATAAAGCAGTTAAGAAAACTATTTTTTATGGTCGTAATGGTAAGCCAGAAACAAAATATTTTGGCGTGAGAGATAGTAATAGATTTATTAGAATTTATAATAAAAAGCAAGAACGTAAAGATAATGCAGATGCTGAAGTTATGTCTGAACATTTATGGCGTGTAGAAATCGAACTTAAAAGAGATATGGTGGATTACTGGAATGATTGCTTTAGTGATTTACATATCTTGCAACCAGATTGGAAAACTATCCAACGCACTGCGGATAGAGCAATAGTTTTTATGTTATTGAGTGATGAAGAAGAATGGGGAAAGCTTCACAGAAATTCTAGAACAAAATATAAGAATTTGATAAAAGAAATTTGGTTCTGTTGCAAAGTTGAATTTATAGTATA
>NZ_KV831331.1:0-38767 GCF_001837075.1 Staphylococcus sp. HMSC063F05 | reverse complement strand
ATCGAGACCGAAAGGTCTCTTTTTTTATACAAAAATAGTTCTAAAAAATAGGTTTCTCGGCGAGGAGAAAGTATTAGGAACTTATGAATAAATGAGAGAGACAATGAATTTAGATAATCTAAACGAGTTAATGAACACTATATATAAAGTGAGAGCCTAGCGCTTGTCTTGAGTGAAGGAAACTTCTTAGCATCCGATGATGGTAGTTGGACTAACGTTTCGATAGAATAAGATGTTACCAGACAAAGTACGAGACCGAAAGGTCTCTTTTTTATATTAAATAATTACAATAATTAGGTTTGGGAAAATTTTCTTTTTAATAAAGCAATTTTAAATCGAACATCTAAGTAAGTTGAAATGACAATGATTAAGAAGTTAGTTAAGTATTAGAGAAAATTTGTGTTTTCTAATACACTAGTAATAAATAACAAGAAATTAAGAAAGAGGGATGACTTTGATTATTAGGGCATTGGAGAAGACAGATTTATCATTTATACATCATTTGAATAATGAGTATTCCATTATGTCGTATTGGTTTGAAGAGCCTTATCAATCATTAAGCGAATTAGAAAATTTATATACAAAGCATATTTTAGATGAAACAGAGCGACGTTTCATTGTTGAAGAGGGATCAACATCTGTAGGCGTGGTAGAGTTATTAGAAATTAACTTTATACATAGAACTTGTGAAGTGTTAATTATTATCGATCCGCAGTATGCAAATAATGGGTACGCGAAAAAAGCCTTTAAAATGGCTATTGACTATGCTTTTTTAGTATTAAATATGAATAAGGTATACTTATATGTGGATATTAAGAATGAGAAAGCAGTACATATCTATCAAAGTAATAATTTCGAAATAGAAGGAACGTTAAAGGAACACTTCTATACAAGGGGAGAATATAGAGATTGCTATGTAATGGGCTTGTTAAAAAGGAATTGGGTTAATAAGAATGATGATGATTTGTCTCATATAAGATGAAAAATTAAATTTAGAGAGAGTTATTAATATGAAAAGACCAATAATTCAAAAATTAAATCACTTGATAGAGAAAAAAGCTATCTCTATGCATGTTCCTGGACATAAAAACATGACAATCGGCTACTTAAATAGGCTTGATTTAGCAATGGATATGACAGAAATTACTGGATTAGATGATATGCATTATCCTGAAGGAATTATTTTAGAAAGCATGGAGAATTTTAGGAAACATAAAAACTATGATGCTTTCTTATTAGTTAACGGAACGACTTCAGGTATATTATCGGTTATCCAAGCGTTTTCGACAAGAAAAGGTAAATATTTAATTAGTAGAAATGTTCATAAATCAGTATTTCACGGTTTAGACATAACACAACAACAAGCGACAATAACTAAGACAGATGTCAGTAAGAAAACGAATCAATATGTAAATCCAAAGATAAATCAAGATAAAAATCAATATTATAAACTTGCCATCTGTACATACCCTAATTATTACGGTGAAACTTTTGATATTTCTCAATATATCAAACAATTACATCACAGAGGGATACCGATATTAGTAGATGAAGCGCATGGTGCACATTTTGGTTTATATGGATTTCCAGAATCCTCAATGAATTTTAATGCTGATTACGTTGTGCAGTCATATCACAAAACACTCCCTGCACTAACAATGGGATCAGTTATATATATACATAAAGATGCACCATTAAGACAACAAGTCATAGATTATTTAACTTATTTCCAAACGTCAAGTCCTTCGTACCTCATTATGTCTAGTTTAGAATTAGCGAATAAATTTTATAAAGAATATGATTCTACATTATTTGACCAACGAAGAAAGATGTTAATTGATTTATTAGTAAATATGGGATTTACAGTTATAGAACCAGAGGATCCTTTAAAATTGGTTGTGAGTTTTGAGGGTGTTGAAGGTTATGATGTGCAAAAATGGTTTGAGGATAAAGAAATTTATGTAGAATTAGCTGATATGTATCAAGTGTTACTCGTTCTCCCCCTATGGCATGAAGGAGATAAATTTCCTTTTAAGTTGTTGATTGAAAAAATTAGAGAAATTAACGTGCCAAAAAAATGTACGCGCGACATAAAACCTCTTAATTTTATGACGGGTTTTAGCGAATACAAAACTGTTCATTTTCAAAATACGAAAGAAGTGTCTATTAAAAGGGCAGAAGGTAAAGTTTTAGCACAACATATCGTTCCATACCCTCCAGGTATACCGGTGATGTTTAAAGGAGAAGTCGTGACGTCTCATATGATAGACTTATTAAATAAATATGATAAACAAAATATTAAAGTTGAAGGTTTAAATCATAAAAAAATATTAGTTAAGGATGAATAAGAAATGTCTACATTTATAACGTTTGAAGGTCCAGAAGGAGCAGGAAAGACCTCAGTAATTAAAAAAGTAAGCGAAAGATTAGCTAAAGAATATGATATTGTTACAACACGTGAACCTGGTGGAGTATTAACTAGTGAAGAAATACGTCGTATTGTACTTGATGGAGATAGTATAGACATTCGAACTGAAGCTATGCTGTTCGCTGCATCTAGACGTGAACACCTTGTTGAAAAGATTATCCCATCTTTACAGGCAGGTAAAATTGTCCTTTGTGATAGATATATTGATAGTTCATTGGCTTATCAAGGTTATGCAAGGGGTATAGGAATTAAAGAAGTAAAATTATTAAATGAATTTGCAATTAATGGTTTGTATCCAGACTTAACGATTTATTTAGATGTTGATGCGGAAATTGGTCGTCAAAGAATTCTAAAAAATAACAGAGAACAAAACAGATTAGATAAAGAGGAAAAAGCTTTTCATGAAAAAGTGATCGAAGGATATCAAAAAGTGATTAGTGATAATCCTCATCGGTTTATTAAAGTCAATGCTAACCATAGTTTGGATAAAGTTGTTGAAGAAACATACCAATCTATCATCAAATATTTAAAATAATTATGATATAATGATAAAAAGAGGTGTATAAAAATGAAAATGATTATAGCGATCGTTCAAGATCAAGATAGTCAAGAGCTTTCAGACCAACTCGTAAAAAACAATTTCAGAGCTACAAAGTTAGCAACTACTGGTGGATTTTTAAGAGCAGGCAATACAACTTTCTTATGTGGGGTTAAGGATGACCGTGTCGACGAGGTTCTATCTGTCATTGATAATACTTGTGGTAATAGAGACCAACTTGTTTCACCAATAACACCAATGGGTGGTAGTGCAGATTCATATATTCCTTATCCAGTTGAAGTTGAAGTAGGTGGCGCGACAGTATTTGTAATGCCGATTGAAGCATTTCATCAATTCTAGTTGTTTATAAAAAATCTACTTTTCATTTACATATTTATGTTAACGAAAAGTGTTTAAAATGTAATTATTATAGATGTATTTTTTATTTGGCTACTTGAAATGTAGTTTGAGATTGAAGGCATATTCATTCAAAATTTATACTTCATCCTTTGAGTTTTTAGCGTGAAAGTTAGTAATTATATGCGTTTAATTCAAGGAATGCAGTTGCTAATTCGAAATTGTTTGAAGACGATGCTCAACAGTCTAGAACTATCATTTAAGTAGTCTTTTTACATAATGAATATCATAAAGGGAGTAAGTCGCTTATGGATGAACAACAACAGTTAGCTAACGCATATCATTCTAACAAATTGTCACATGCATATTTGTTTGAGGGTGATGATGCACAAACGATGAAACGTGTCGCAATCCATTTTACTAAATTAATTCTTTGTAATAATAGTAATCAATGCGAACTGAAAGTTGATACTTTTAATCATCCTGACTTTTCATATGTGTCTTCTGATGAAAATACAATTAAAAAAGAACAAATTGAAAAACTTGTTCATCATATGAACCAACTACCTATTGAGGGTCAATATAAAGTATATATTATTGAGGATTTTGAAAAATTAACTGTTCAAGGGGAAAATAGTATACTAAAATTTTTAGAAGAGCCCCCTGATAATACAATTGCGATACTTTTATCAACGAAACCGGAACAAATATTAGACACTATACATTCAAGATGTCAGCATGTATATTTTAAGCCTATTGATAAGCGGCAGTTTATAGAGCGTTTAGTAGAGATGTCAATAGCAAGACCGGTAGCAGAAATGCTAAGTACCTATACAACTCAAATAGAAGCAGCATCGTCGTTAAATGAGGAATTTGATTTAGTTACTTTAAGAAAATCAATCATCAGATGGTGTCAATTAATATTATCTAATAAAGCTATGGCTCTTATAGGTGTCATTGAGTTATTAAAACAAGCTAAGAATCGTAAATTACAATTACTTACTTTATCAGCCGTCAATGGCTTTTTCGAAGATATAATGCATGCAAAGATAGAAATGGATAATTATTATACATTTAGTGATTTAACTGAAGAAATTGAAAATTATGCAAATCAATTAACTTTTAATCAATTAATCCTCATGTATGATCAGATTACTGAAGCGCATAAAAAGTTAAATCAAAATGTTAATCCAACACTTGTTTTTGAACAAATAGTAATAAAAGGTGTGATTTAAAATGCCCAATGTTGTAGGTGTTCAGTTTCAAAAAGCAGGGAAATTAGAATACTACGCGCCGAATCAATTAGATGTAGAGGTTGGTGACTGGGTTGTTGTCCAATCTAAAAGAGGTATAGAAATTGGCCACGTAAAGTTTCCATTACGTGAAGTTGATGTAGAAGATGTCACATTACCGCTAAAAAATATCATTCGTAAAATGAATGAAGATGATCAAGAAACATATTATCGTAATGAACGCGATGCCAATGATGCGTTAGAATTATGTAAAAAAGTAGTTAAAGATCAGCAATTAGATATGCGATTAGTTAATTGTGAATATACATTAGATAAATCTAAAGTGATTTTTAATTTTACCGCAGATGATCGCATTGATTTTCGCAAACTTGTTAAAGTTTTAGCTCAAAATCTAAAGACTAGAATAGAATTACGTCAAATTGGGGTAAGAGATGAAGCGAAATTATTGGGTGGTATCGGTCCTTGTGGACGTTCTTTATGTTGTTCTACATTTTTAGGAGATTTCGAACCTGTATCCATTAAAATGGCGAAAGATCAGAACCTATCATTAAATCCAACTAAGATTTCAGGAGCTTGTGGTAGATTGATGTGTTGTCTTAAATATGAAAATGACTACTATGAAGAGGCTCGAACTCAATTACCTGATGTTGGAGATATGATTCAAACACCAGATGGTCACGGAAAAGTGATAGGATTAAATATTTTAGATATTTCTATGCAAGTTAAAATAGAGGGTCTAGAACAACCTTTAGAATATAAAATGGAAGAGATAGAAGTATTGAATTAAGGAGGTTGAATAACCTTTGAATCGAAACGAATTATTCGAAAGACTTATGAAATTAGAACATCACGTTGAACAACTTACAACCGACATGTCAGAACTTAAAGATTTAACAGTCGAACTTGTTGAGGAGAATGTTGCTTTGCAAGTTGAAAATGAAAATTTAAAACGATTGATGAACAAAACTGAAGAATCGGTTGAAACTCACTTAGATAAAGATAATTATAAGCATGTAAAAACACCATCTCCAAGTAAAGATAATTTAGCAATGTTATATCGTGAAGGTTTTCATATTTGTAAGGGTGAATTATTCGGGAAACATCGTCATGGTGAAGATTGCTTATTATGCCTTAATGTGTTGAGTGATTAATTCTTTCGATAAATAAATGTTTAAATATAAGGATGTATTATAAGTGTGTAGTTTAAGTCATACTGTAATAACATCCTTTTTTTAGGAGTAAAGATATGTTAGAAGATAATGAACGCGTTGACCATTTAATAAAAGAAGGATATGAGATTATACAAAATGATGAAGTATTCTCTTTTTCTACTGATGCCCTATTGTTAGGGTATTTAACCGAAGTTCGCAAAAATGATAAAGTTATGGATTTATGCTCCGGCAATGGTGTTATTCCATTATTATTAGCTGCTAAATCAACTCAACCTATTGAAGGAATAGAAATACAAGAGCAACTAGTGAGTATGGCACGTCGCAGTTTTAAATTGAATGATTTGAACGATAGACTAACTATGCACCATATGGATTTAAAAGATGTATATCAAACATTTCAACCTGCTCAATATACATTAGTGACTTGTAATCCTCCTTATTTTAAAATGAATCAAAATCATCAACATCAAAAAGAAGCACATAAAATAGCACGTCACGAAATAATGTGTAATCTTAAAGATTGTATTGAAGCTGCAAGACATTTACTTAAAGAGGGTGGTCGTTTTATTATGGTTCATCGAGCGGAAAGGCTAATGGATGTCTTAACCGAATTAAGACATGGTAAAATTGAGCCTAAAGCACTGACGTTAGTGTATAGTAAACATGATAAGCCTGCACAAACAATTGTTGTGGAAGGAAGAAAAGGTGGTAACCAAGGTTTAGATATACGTAATCCATTATACATATATAATGAGGATGGATCATATAGCGATGAGATGAAAGGTGTTTATTATGGATAAACATTTTGTTTATATTGTTAAATGTAATGACGGAAGTTTATATACAGGCTATGCTAAAGATGTAAATGCACGCGTAATAAAGCATAATAACGGTAAGGGTGCTAAATATACAAAAATAAGACGGCCGGTAGAGTTAGTTTATCAAGAAACATATACAACGAAATCGGAAGCATTGAAACGTGAATATGAAATTAAAACATATACTAGACAACAAAAGTTAAAAATGATACAGGAGGGATAACATGACAACTTTATATTTAGTAGGAACACCAATTGGAAATCTTGGTGATATTACATTTCGAGCTATAGAAACATTAAAAAAAGTTGATGTGATTGCATGTGAAGATACACGTGTAACACGGAAATTGTGTAATCATTATGAAATACAAACACCTCTAAAGTCGTATCATGAACATAATAAAGAACAACAAACTGACTATTTAATCAAGCAGTTACAAACTGGCTTAAATATAGCGTTAGTATCAGATGCTGGGTTGCCATTAATTAGTGATCCAGGATATGAATTGGTTGTCGAAGCACGTAAAAATAATATAAATATAGAAACAGTACCAGGTCCTAATGCTGGGTTGACTGCACTTATGTCAAGTGGATTACCATCTTTCACATACACATTTTTAGGTTTTTTGCCAAGAAAAGAAAAAGAAAAAATTGAAGTGCTTGAGGATAGAATGTTTCAAAATAGTACTTTAATACTTTATGAATCGCCTTATAGGGTTACTGATACTTTGAAAGCAATAGCTAAAATAGATTCACAAAGATGGATTACTGTTGGTAGAGAGCTAACGAAGAAATTTGAACAAGTTCTTACACTTACAGTTGATGATATGTTGAAATTGATTAATCATGACAAATTACCTCTTAAAGGTGAGTTTGTGATACTGATTGAAGGTGCATTACCTAAGAGTGGTGAATCATGGTTTGAAAGCTATACGGTTAAAGAACATGTTGATTATTATATTGAAACCAAACATGTTAAACCTAAAAAAGCAATTAAATTTGTCGCTACAGATCGACATATGAAGACGGGTGACATATATAATATTTATCATAATATTGATTAAAAATGTGTTAAACACTTTACTTTATAATGACTTAATTATTGTAAAAAACCCATAGCGTGTTGATTTTATGGTATTGTAGTAAAGATGATGACAATTAATTTTCAATTGATGCGAATTTTTCAAACTGATACATAACGGTACGCGACTTCATTGAAAAGAAAAATAAATTTAGATATCATTTATTATGTAATTAATGAGGAGGACCAGTGATGGCTAAAGATACATTTTATATAACAACCCCAATATACTATCCGAGCGGGAACCTACACATCGGTCATGCATACTCTACAGTCGCAGGCGACGTGATAGCTCGCTATAAAAGAATGCAAGGCTATGATGTTCGTTATTTAACTGGCACTGATGAGCACGGTCAAAAAATCCAAGAAAAAGCTCAAAAAGCTGGCAAAACAGAACTAGAATACTTAGATGAAATGATTTCAGGTATTAAAAACTTATGGAGTAAACTTGAGATTTCTAATGATGATTTTATTCGAACTACAGAAGAGCGTCATAAGCAAGTCGTTGAGAAAGTGTTTGAGCGATTATTAAAACAAGGTGACATTTATTTAGGTGAATACGAAGGTTGGTATTCTGTTCCTGATGAAACATATTATACAGAGTCACAACTTGTTGACCCTGTTTATGAAAACGGCAAAATTGTAGGTGGTAAAAGTCCTGATTCTGGTCACGAAGTCGAACTTGTAAAAGAAGAAAGCTATTTCTTCAACATTAATAAATATACAGACCGCTTATTAGAATTTTACGATGAAAATCCAGACTTTATACAACCACCATCTAGAAAAAATGAAATGATTAATAACTTTATCAAACCAGGTTTAGAAGATTTAGCAGTATCACGTACATCATTCGATTGGGGTGTACGTGTACCATCTAATCCTAAACATGTTGTATACGTGTGGATTGATGCACTTGTTAATTATATTTCTTCATTAGGTTATCTATCTGATGATGAAACATTATTTAATAAATATTGGCCAGCAGACATACACTTGATGGCTAAAGAAATTGTACGTTTCCACTCTATTATATGGCCAATATTGTTAATGGCGTTGGATTTACCACTTCCTAAAAAAGTTTTTGCACACGGTTGGATTTTAATGAAAGATGGTAAAATGAGTAAATCTAAAGGTAATGTCGTAGATCCTAATGTATTAATTGATCGTTATGGTCTTGATGCGACACGTTATTACTTAATGCGTGAATTACCGTTTGGTTCTGATGGCGTATTTACACCGGAAGCCTTTGTTGAAAGAACAAATTACGATCTTGCGAATGATTTAGGTAATCTAGTGAATCGTACTATCTCTATGATAAACAAATATTTCCACGGCGAATTACCTGCATACCAAGGTCCAAAACATGAATTGGATGAAAAAATGGAAGCGATGGCGCTTGAAACTGTTAAATCATTCAATGATAATATGGAAAGTTTACAATTTTCTGTTGCTTTATCAACAGTATGGAAATTTATTAGTCGTACAAACAAATATATTGATGAAACTCAACCTTGGGTTCTTGCAAAAGATGAAAATCAACGTGAGATGCTTGGTAATGTAATGGCACATCTTGTCGAGAACATTCGTTTCGCTACAATCTTATTACAACCATTCTTGACGCATGCACCTAGAGAGATATTTAAGCAACTTAATATTAACAATCCGGATTTACATCAATTAGATAGTCTGCAACAATATGGTATGTTGTCAGAGGCAATTACTGTAACTGAAAAGCCAACACCAATTTTCCCAAGATTAGACACTGAAGCAGAAATTGCTTATATCAAAGAATCAATGCAACCACCTAAATCAATAAAACAGTCTGATGAACCCGGTAAAGAGCAAATTGATATCAAAGATTTTGATAAAGTTGAAATCAAAGCAGCAACCATTATTGATGCGGAAAATGTAAAAAAATCGGAGAAACTATTAAAAATAAAAGTTGAATTAGATAATGAACAACGTCAAATAGTATCTGGTATAGCTAAGTTTTATCGTCCGGAAGACATTATTGGTAAAAAAGTTGCAGTTGTTACTAATTTAAAACCAGCTAAATTGATGGGACAAAAATCCGAAGGTATGATTTTGTCAGCTGAAAAAGATGGCGTACTTACCTTGATAAGCTTGCCTAGCGCAATTCCAAATGGTGCAGTAATTAAATAGTATAATCTAAGGATAGGAGAGATAATGATGTTAATCGATACGCATGTACATTTAAATGATGAACAATATGATGAGGATTTAAATGAAGTGATATCTCGTGCGAGAGAAGCAGGCGTAGATAGAATGTTTGTAGTAGGTTTTGATACACCTACTATTGAACGTACTATGGAGCTAATAGATAAGTATGACTTTATCTATGGTATTATCGGTTGGCATCCTGTTGATGCAATAGATTGTACTGATGAAAGATTGGAATGGATAGAAAGTCTTTCTAAACATCCTAAAATTATTGGTATTGGTGAGATGGGGTTAGATTATCATTGGGATAAATCACCTTCTGATGTACAAAAAGAGGTATTTAAAAAGCAAATTGCATTAGCTAAACGTGTTCAATTACCTATTATTATTCATAATCGTGAAGCGACTCAAGATTGCATAGATATTTTGATTGAAGAACATGCAGAAGAAGTGGGCGGAATAATGCATAGTTTTAGTGCTTCACCTGAAATTGCTGATGTCGTGATTAATAAATTGAACTTCTATGTTTCGCTTGGAGGACCCGTCACTTTCAAAAATGCAAAACAACCAAAAGAAGTTGCTAAACACGTACCAATGGATCGTTTGTTATGCGAGACAGATGCCCCGTATCTATCCCCGCACCCTTATAGAGGTAAACGTAATGAACCAGAACGTGTTACTTTAGTAGCACAACAAATTGCAGATTTGCGTGGTATGACTTATGAAGAGGTCTGTCGCCAAACAACCGAAAATGCTGAACGTTTATTCAATTTGAATTAACTCAATGAATTTTTAGTGGGAAAGGTGTCTAACTTTAAAAAGATGAGGAACATCACTTTTTTATAAGTTTAAGATATCTTTCTCATTTTTTTAATTTAAACTGAGGTTAGTGTAAGAAATTATGATTTGATAGTTATTATTTTAATATTGCCAAAAGATTCTATAAAATTAATAATTAAGATATCAATATTGTGGAAGGTTAATTTATGAAAATAAACGAATTTATTGTTGTTGAAGGTAAAGATGATACTGAACGAGTAAAAAGTGCTGTAGATTGTGATACTATTGAAACAAACGGTAGTGCAATTGATACATATACTTTAGAAGTGATACAACACGCGCAGCAAACTAGAGGTGTGATTGTACTGACAGATCCAGATTTCCCAGGTGATAAAATTAGAAATACTATACGGGAACATGTTTCTGGTGTTAAACACGCATATGTAGATAGAGAAAAGGCCAAAAGTAAAAGAGGTAAAATAGGAATAGAACATGCAAACATTAAAGATATTCAAGAAGCATTAATGCATGTAAGTTCACCACTTGAAGAAGCTAAAGAAACTATTGATAAAAGTGTACTCATTGATTTGGGATTAATTATCGGTAAAGATGCAAGATACCGTAGAAATATCTTAGGTCGAAAATTACACATCGGTCACTCTAATGGAAAGCAATTATTAAAGAAACTTAATGCTTTTGGCTATACTGAAGACGATGTCAGAAAAGCGCTATTTGAAGAAGAGGAGAATTAAATGGAATATAAAGATATAGCAACACCATCTCGAACACGTGCTTTGCTTGATCAATATGGGTTTAATTTTAAGAAAAGTTTAGGACAAAATTTTCTAATAGATGTAAATATCATTAATAAAATTATCGAAGCGAGTCATATAGATTGTACAACGGGTGTAATTGAAGTTGGACCAGGTATGGGATCATTGACTGAACAACTTGCAAAGAATGCTAAGAAGGTGATGGCTTTTGAAATTGATCAAAGATTAATACCTGTGCTTAAAGATACACTTTCACCATACGATAATGTAACAATTATCAATGAAGATATACTTAAAGCTGATATTGCTAAAGCTGTAGATACACATCTACAAGATTGTGACAAGATTATGGTTGTTGCTAATTTACCGTATTATATTACCACACCTATTTTACTTAATTTGATGCAACAGGATGTACCTATTGATGGTTTTGTCGTAATGATGCAAAAAGAGGTAGGAGAACGTTTGAACGCTCAAGTAGGTACCAAAGCATACGGTTCGTTATCGATTGTTGCTCAATACTATACGGAGACAAGTAAAGTTTTAACAGTTCCTAAAACTGTATTTATGCCTCCTCCAAACGTTGATTCTATCGTTGTAAAATTGATGCAACGCCAAGAACCACTTGTACAGGTTGATGATGAGGAAGGCTTTTTTAAGTTAGCAAAGGCCGCTTTTGCACAACGACGTAAAACAATTAATAATAACTACCAAAACTTCTTTAAAGATGGTAAGAAGAATAAAGAAACTATACGACAGTGGCTAGAAAGCGCTGGTATTGATCCTAAAAGACGTGGAGAAACACTCACGATTCAAGATTTCGCCACATTATATGAACAAAAGAAAAAATTCTCCGAATTAACAAATTAAAATGTTGACAAAGGCCCTTCACATTGATAAAATTTAAATTTTATTTGACGAAAACGACTCAAATATGGTAAAATGTAATGTGTAGTGAGGTGGGGCAATATGCCAAAATCAATTTTGGACATCAAAAATTCTATTGATTGTCATTTAGGAAATCGTATTGTACTTAAAGCCAATGGTGGACGTAAAAAGACAATTGAACGATCAGGGGTTTTAAAAGAAACATATCCATCTGTTTTTATTGTCGAATTAGATCAAGATAAACACAACTTTGAACGCGTATCTTATACATACACTGATGTGCTTACAGAAAATGTACAAGTTTCATTTGAAGAAGATAATCATCAAGAAGCAGTTGCACACTAACAAAAACATAATTTATGAGCGTCGTCGATAACTCTAAATTTAATATTTTTTATTTAAGGTGAGTCTGGACATTGAATATATGTTCAGACTCTTTGTTATTGTAGTCTTTATTTATTCCCATTTTCATGAGATTATGCAACTTACGTTTATTATTAATACACAATTCATTTAAATTAAACGAATAACCATTTGAATAAGTCCAATTTTTGTAATATCCAAAAGTGATTCGCTTTAGTTGTTAAATATATTTTTAAATATTGAAAATGCGTATGTTGAGTGTTAAAAAATTACTCTTCATTAAGATTTTACGAGAAATTGCACATAATCTATCAAATATTTAAAGGCTTTATGTTAAAATCATTTTAATAACAATTCAAAGCGAGGGCGGAAAAATGATATATGAAACTGCGCCAGCTAAGATAAATTTTACGCTCGACACCCTTTTTAAAAGAGATGATGGTTATCATGAAATTGAAATGGTGATGACAACAGTTGATTTAAATGATCGATTATCTTTTGAAAAGCGAACTGATAATAAAATTGTTGTCGATATTGAGCATAATTATGTTCCTAACGATAATAAAAACCTTGCGTATAAAGCAGCTGATTTAATGTTTGAGAGATTTAATATTAATGAAGGTGTGACAATTTCAATCGATAAAGATATACCAGTTTCAGCTGGACTTGCAGGTGGTTCTGCGGATGCTGCCGCTACAATGAGAGGATTGAATCGATTGTTTGGTTTAGGTCAATCTTTAGACGCTTTAGCTGCATTAGGCATACAAATAGGCACAGACATACCTTTTTGTATTTATAACCAAACTGCTGTGTGTACGGGGCGTGGCGAGCAAGTAACTTTCCTAAAAAGACCACCTTCTGCATGGGTTGTTTTAGCTAAGCCTAACATCGGAATTTCATCACCTGATGTATTTAAAGCACTAGATTTAACTGAAGAACATATAGTTCATAATGAAAAGTGTAAGCAAGCTTTAGAGAACAATGATTATCATTTATTATGCAATAGTCTTTCTAACCGGTTAGAGCCTGTTTCTATGGCTATGCATCCTGACATTAAAAAGATTAAAGATAACATGCTACAATGTGGTGCTGATGGTGCTTTGATGAGTGGAAGCGGTCCTACTGTTTACGGGCTAGCTCAAAAAGAAAGACAAGCTAAAAATATTTATAATGCAGTGAATGGTTGTTGTAATGAAGTTTACTTAGTAAGATTATTAGGATAGAAGGGTTTGAAAAGATGAGATATAAAAGAAGCGAACGTATTGTATTTATGACACAATACCTCATGAACCACCCAAATAAGTTGATACCCCTCACTTATTTTGTAAAGAAATTTAAACAAGCAAAATCGTCAATTAGTGAAGACGTTCAAATCATTAAAAATACGTTTCAAAATGAAAAATTAGGAACTATTATTACTACAGCAGGTGCTAGCGGTGGAGTAACCTATAAGCCTATGATGAGTAAATCAGAGGCCACAGAGGTTGTTGATGAGGTGATAGAGCAATTACAAGAGAAAGACCGTTTGCTACCTGGAGGATATTTATTTTTATCCGATTTAGTTGGTAATCCTTCTCTATTAAATAAAGTAGGTAAGTTAATTGCTAGTATATATATGAACGAAGAACTTGATGCTGTTGTTACCATAGCGACTAAAGGGATATCACTTGCGAATGCAGTCGCAAACGTATTAAATTTACCTGTAGTGGTTATAAGAAAGGACAATAAAGTTACAGAAGGTTCTACGGTTTCAATCAATTATGTTTCAGGATCATCTAGAAAAATAGAAACAATGGTGTTATCGAAACGAACTTTAGCTGAGAATTCTAATGTCCTCGTAGTAGACGATTTTATGAGGGCTGGTGGCTCAATTAATGGAGTAATGAATTTAATGAATGAGTTTAAAGCCCATGTAAAAGGGGTATCAGTACTTGTAGAATCAAAAGAAGTAAAACAAAGATTAATTGAAGATTATACTTCCTTAGTCAGATTGTCAGATGTCGACGAGTACAACCAAGAATTTAAAGTGGAACCAGGCAACAGTTTGTCTAAATTTTCTTAAAAAAGGAGTGTCAAATTCATCATGAAAATAATCAACTCAGATAAGGTACCCGAAGCACTAGACCCATATTCGCATGCAACTGTTATAAACGGTTTTGTCTTTACATCAGGTCAAATTCCACTCACACTTGATGGAACAATTGTTAGCGATGATGTTCAAGAACAAACTAAGCAAGTTTTAGAAAATTTAACTGTGGTATTAAAAGAAGCAGGTTCTGATTTGAATTCTGTTGTTAAAGCGACAATCTATATTTCTGATATGAATGATTTTCAACAAATTAATCAAATCTATGGAAACTATTTCGTCGAACACCAACCAGCTCGTAGTTGTGTTGAAGTGTCACGGTTGCCTAAAGACGTAAAGGTAGAAATTGAATTGATAGGTAAAGTGAAGGAATTATAATTTTCTTAAAAGTTGTCAAGCTTCTAATAACATAAAGATATACTAGGGGGGCTCACTACATGAAAGTGACAGATGTAAGACTTAGAAAAATACAAACAGACGGCAGAATGAAAGCACTCGTTTCCATTACGCTAGATGAAGCTTTTGTAATTCATGATTTACGTGTAATTGAAGGAAACTCAGGTCTTTTCGTCGCAATGCCAAGTAAACGTACACCAGATGGTGAATTCCGTGACATCGCGCATCCTATCAATTCTGATATGAGACAAGAAATCCAAGATGCAGTGATGAAAGTATATGATGAAACTGATGAAGTTATTCCAGACAAAAATGCTACTTCAGATAACGAAGAATCAGACGAAGCTTAATTAAAGAAATGTATTCATTTATAAAATAAGCCTGGGACATTGATGATATATTGTCTCAGGCATTTTAATGTATTGTTAGTCAATGGCAAAATTAGTAATGATTGTGTAATGGATTACTTGAAATTTATACCATATTGTTCGGGAGGGACTGCGACTTCTTATTGAAGTTGTAGTCCCTCCGTTATTTTTAATGTACTTTGTATTTCCATAAACGAAAACGAAATAAACATTTAACGATAAATAAGAATTATAGAAGTAAAATACTGATATGTTTCTCTGACAACAATTCATCTATAAAAATTTACTTATGATAGACGTAATTAATATGTCTGTATGATTATAACTTTATCGTCATAAATTATGATTGATAATATGATGATTTAGACACTGAAATAAAATACCAATGATTAATAAAGAGGTTGAATATGTAATGTAACTGTTGGGTTTGATGACCTCGTTTTCCTTATTAAAGCATAACAACTTATTTGAATTTCTAAAATTATCAAACCTTTAATGAATGATTAACAAAACCTTTTATAAGTTGAAACTCTCTTTGTTATTCAACTATAATAACTATGAAGTGTAAATTTTAATGGAGGGTTAGCATTCATGCAAAGACATGCGATTATTCTGGCAGCAGGTAAGGGCACAAGAATGAAATCAAAGAAATATAAAGTGCTCCATGAGGTTGCTGGCAAACCAATGGTTGAACATGTGCTTAACAACGTAAAACAAGCTGGCGTTGATCAAATTGTAACTATTATTGGTCATGGCGCTGAGAGTGTGAAAGATACATTGGGTAATCAATCATTATATAGTTTTCAGGATAAACAACTTGGAACAGCTCATGCTGTGAAAATGGCACATGAACATTTAGCAGATAAAGAAGGAACTACTCTAGTAGTATGTGGAGATACACCACTTATTACATACCAAACTTTACAATCACTTATTGAACATCATGAAAGTACACAATCACATGTTACTGTATTATCTGCTTCTACTATCAATCCTTATGGTTATGGACGAATTATTAGAAATCATAATGGAATATTAGAGCGTATTGTTGAAGAGAAAGACGCAAATGACTCAGAACGTGCGATTAAAGAAATTAGTTCAGGTATTTTTGCCTTTAATAATCGAGTACTATTTGAGAAGTTAGAACAAGTTAAAAATGATAATGCTCAAGGAGAATATTATTTACCTGATGTTTTGTCTTTAATTTTAAAAGACGGAGGTAAAGCTGAAGTTTATTGTACCGAAGATTTTGATGAAATCATTGGTGTTAATGATCGTTTGATGTTAAGTGAAGCTGAAAAGGCTTTGCAACAACGTATCAATCGCTATCATATGGAAAATGGTGTGACAATCATTGATCCTAGTTCAACATTTATTGGAACAGATGTGAAAATTGGAATAGATACAACTATTGAACCGGGCGTGCGCATCGGAGGTCATACAACGATTGAAGAAGATGTGTGGATAGGCCAATACTCTGAAATTAATAATAGCACAATTCATTCGAATGCTAACATAAAACAATCGGTTATCAATGACTCTATTGTTGGAGAGAACACAACAGTTGGACCTTTCGCTCAACTACGCCCAGGATCTAATTTAGGTTCTGAAGTTAAAGTAGGAAACTTTGTTGAAGTGAAGAAAGCAGATATTAAAGATGGTGCTAAAGTATCACACTTGAGCTACATTGGAGATGCTGAAATAGGTGAGCGTACAAATATCGGATGTGGTTCTATCACTGTAAACTATGACGGCGCTAACAAATTTAAAACAATAGTAGGTAAAGATGCTTTTATAGGATGTAATACGAACCTTATAGCACCTGTAACAGTAGGTAATCATACTCTTATTGCAGCTGGATCCACAATTACAGATAATATCCCTGAAGATAGTTTAGCATTAGCGCGTGCAAGACAAGTAAATAAAGAGGGCTACCTAAAAAAATAGTTCTTGCCCTGAATTGCTATCGTATATGCAGTTTTAAATGAATTTATAAAATTGTAATAATTTTGATTGTACATCTATCATAGTAAAAAAGCGCTATTTTCTATATAATATAAATGTCTAAGTAAATAATTGGAGGACTATAAATGTTAAATAATGAATATAAGAATTCATCAATGAAGATCTTTTCGCTTAAAGGAAATGAACCTTTGGCACAAGAAGTAGCAGATCATGTAGGGATTGAATTAGGTAAATGTTCTGTAAAACGTTTTAGTGATGGAGAAATTCAAATAAATATTGAAGAAAGCATTCGTGGTTGTGATGTTTTTATTGTTCAACCAACTTCATACCCAGTCAATCTTCATTTAATGGAGTTACTTATTATGATTGATGCGTGTAAACGCGCGTCAGCAGCAAATATTAACATCGTAGTACCATACTATGGTTACGCTCGACAAGATAGAAAAGCCCGTAGTCGTGAACCTATTACTGCTAAATTAGTAGCTAATTTAATCGAAACAGCAGGTGCCAATCGTATGATCGCATTAGACTTACATGCACCTCAGATCCAAGGATTCTTCGATATTCCTATTGATCATTTAATGGGTGTTCCTATCCTTGCACAACACTTTGAGAATGATCCTGATATTAATCCAGAAGAATGTGTAGTTGTGTCCCCTGACCATGGTGGGGTAACACGAGCTCGTAAATTAGCCGACATTTTAAAAACTCCAATTGCAATTATCGACAAAAGACGTCCAAAACCGAATGTGGCAGAAGTTATGAACATTGTGGGTGATATTGAAGGACGTACTGCAATTATTATAGATGACATTATTGATACTGCAGGAACAATTACTTTAGCTGCTCAAGCTTTAAAAGATAAAGGTGCTAAAGAAGTCTATGCTTGCTGTACACATCCAGTGCTTTCTGGGCCAGCGAAAGAACGAATTGAAAACTCTGCAATCAAGCAACTTATAGTAACAAACTCAATTCAATTAGAAGAGAATAGAAAACCTAATAATACAAAAGAACTTTCTGTAGCTGGTTTAATTGCGAAAGCAATTATTCGTGTATACGAAAGAGAATCAGTAAGTGTATTATTTGACTAAAATTTACAATTGAATTTGACGTATCCTACATCAACATGTATAATACTATCGTTCGTAGAATTGCGAACAAATAAACACTTACAAGCAACAGTAACGTTGATGGGTAAGTGAGGAGCAGGTTAGACGTATCCAATGTCTAAACCTCGAAATTCGAAAGGTGGAAATACGAATGGCTTCATTAAAGTCAATCATTCGTCAAGGTAAACAAACACGTTCTGACCTAAAACAATTAAGAAACTCAGGTAAAGTACCTGCAGTTGTATATGGTTACGGTACAAAAAATACTTCAGTTAAAGTTGATGAAGTTGAATTTATCAAAGTAATCCGTGAAGTAGGACGTAATGGTGTTATTGATTTAGGCGTAGGTTCTAAAACAATTAAAGTAATGGTTTCAGATTATCAATTTGATCCATTAAAAAACCAAATCACTCATATTGACTTTTTAGCAATCAACATGAGTGAAGAACGTACTGTTGAAGTACAAGTTCAATTAGTTGGTGAAGCTGTAGGTGCTAAAGAAGGCGGCGTAGTTGAACAACCATTATTCAACTTAGAAGTTACAGCTACACCTGAAAATATTCCTGAAACTATCGAAGTAGATATCAGTGAATTACAAGTTAATGACAGCTTAGCAGTTTCTGATATTAAAATCTCTGGTGATTTCACAATCGAAAATAATCCAGAAGATTCTATCGTAACAGTAGTTCCTCCAACAGATGAACCTTCTGAAGAAGAAGTTGAAGCTATGGAAGGCGAATCAGCAACTGAAGAACCAGAAGTTGTTGGTGAAGACAAAGAAGACGATGAAGAAGAAAATAAAGAAGACTAATCTTCGTGTCTCTTAAGTAGGTATTCTCATTAGTTGAGATTACAGATTTAAAGGCGAGCACTGTGCTTATGTTAATAAGCATAGTGCTTTTTGTGTTATTATAGGGAATGATTAATTATTTAGGACGGTTTTAGAGGAGGTTGACATATATCAGTGGTCAATCATTTTTACGTCCTTTATTTTAAAATAAACACAGCAATAGCATTTGAAAATTTGTGAAGATACATAATATTAATAGTGGAGGTAACAATAATGAAATGCATTGTCGGTCTTGGCAACATTGGTAAACGTTTTGAATTAACAAGACATAATATTGGTTTCGAAGTTGTCGATGATATTCTAGAACGCCACCAATTTACTTTAGACAAACAAAAATTTAAAGGTGCATATACTATTGAACGTTTAAACGGCGAAAAAGTATTATTTATTGAGCCAATGACCATGATGAACTTATCTGGTCAAGCTGTAGCCCCTTTAATGGATTATTATAATGTCGATGTTGAAGATTTGATCGTTTTATATGATGATTTAGATTTAGAACAAGGACAAGTGCGTCTGCGCCAAAAGGGGAGTGCAGGCGGTCATAATGGTATGAAATCGATAATTAAAATGCTTGGTACAGATCAATTTAAACGTATTCGAATTGGTGTTGGCCGTCCAACAAATGGGATGTCTGTTCCGGACTATGTTTTACAAAAATTTTCAAAAGAAGAAATGATCATTATGGAAAAGGTAATTGAACATTCTGCAAGAGCTGTAGAATCTTTTATTGAAAGTTCTCGTTTTGATCATGTTATGAATGAATTTAATGGTGAAGTCAAGTGAAATCAATGATTGCAAATTACATTAGCGAAGATAATCGTTTTCAAGAATTAGATGAAGTCTTCGGCCAAGAGAATATTTTAGTTACGGGATTATCCCCGTCAGCGAAGGCAACAATTATTGCTGAAAAATATTTAAAAGATCATAAACAAATGCTACTCGTAACTAATAATTTATACCAAGCAGATAAAATCGAAACTGACATTTTACAATATGTAGATGACTCAGAAGTTTATAAATATCCTGTTCAAGATATAATGACTGAAGAGTTTTCTACTCAAAGTCCACAATTGATGAGTGAGCGTGTTAGAACGTTGACTGCGTTAGCCCAAGGCGAAAAAGGGTTATTTATTGTGCCTTTAAACGGCTTTAAAAAATGGCTAACACCGGTTGATTTATGGAAAGATCATCAAATGACGCTTAAAGTAGGTCAGGATATTGATGTTGATGCGTTCTTAAATAAATTAGTTAATATGGGTTATCGTCGAGAAAGTGTAGTGTCACATATTGGTGAGTTTTCATTGCGTGGTGGAATCATAGATATATATCCGTTGATAGGAACACCTGTGAGAATAGAGCTATTTGATACTGAAGTTGATTCCATCAGAGACTTTGATGTAGAAACACAACGTTCTAACGATAATATAAATCAAGTTGAAATCACAACAGCTAGTGACTACATTATTACTGATGAAGTGATACAACACTTACAAAATGAACTTAAAAAAGCATATGAATATACACGCCCTAAAATTGAAAAGTCCGTACGTAATGATTTAAAAGAGACATATGAAAGTTTTAAGTTGTTTGAATCTACCTTTTTCGATCATCAATTGTTACGACGTCTTGTTTCATTTATGTATGAAAAACCATCAACCCTTATTGACTATTTTCAAAAAAACGCGATTATTGTAGTTGATGAGTTTAATCGTATTAAGGAAACAGAAGAAACACTTACAACAGAAGTTGAAGATTTTATGAGTAACTTAATTGAGAGTGGAAATGGATTTATCGGACAAGGATTTATGAAGTATGAAAGTTTTGACGCATTATTAGAGCAACATGCCGTTGCATATTTCACATTATTTACATCTTCGATGCAAGTACCATTACAACATATTATTAAGTTCTCTTGTAAACCAGTTCAACAATTTTATGGTCAATATGACATTATGCGCTCGGAATTTCAAAGATACGTGCATCAAGATTACACTGTCGTAGTTCTTGTTGAAACTGAAACAAAAGTTGAACGTATTCAATCAATGCTTAATGAAATGCATATTCCAACAGTATCAAATATTCACGAAGATATTGATGGTGGTCAAGTTGTAGTGACGGAAGGTAGTCTTTCTGAAGGCTTTGAATTACCTTATATGCAGTTGGTAGTCATCACAGAAAGAGAATTATTTAAAACAAGACAAAAGAAACAACGTAAACGAACAAAAACGATTTCTAATGCTGAAAAAATAAAATCATATCAAGACCTAAATGTGGGCGATTATATAGTGCATGTGCATCATGGTGTCGGACGATACTTAGGTGTCGAAACACTAGAAGTTGGAGATACACATCGCGACTATATTAAATTGCAATATAAAGGAACTGATCAATTATTCGTTCCAGTTGATCAAATGGATCAAGTTCAAAAGTATGTGGCTTCTGAAGATAAGTCGCCTAGATTAAATAAATTAGGCGGGACAGAATGGAAAAAAACAAAGGCGAAAGTTCAACAAAGTGTTGAAGATATAGCTGATGAATTAATTGATTTGTATAAAGAACGTGAAATGTCTGTAGGTTATCAATACGGCCAAGATACTGCAGAGCAATCAGCATTTGAGCATGATTTTCCATATGAATTAACACCCGATCAAAGTAAGTCGATCGATGAAATTAAAGGTGACATGGAAAGAGCAAGACCTATGGACCGTCTTCTTTGTGGTGATGTGGGATATGGTAAAACTGAAGTGGCTGTCCGCGCAGCGTTTAAAGCTGTCATGGATGGTAAGCAAGTTGCGTTTTTAGTACCAACAACGATTCTTGCACAACAACACTACGAAACACTACTTGAACGTATGCAAGATTTTCCGGTCGAAATTCAATTGGTAAGTCGATTCCGCACAGCTAAAGAAATAAGGGAAACTAAAGAAGGGCTCAAATCAGGATATGTTGACATTGTCGTAGGTACACATAAATTATTAGGTAAAGATATTCAATATAAAGATTTGGGATTGCTTATTGTTGATGAAGAACAACGTTTTGGAGTGCGACATAAAGAACGCATTAAAACTTTGAAAAAAAACGTTGATGTACTGACGCTTACTGCAACACCAATACCAAGAACATTGCATATGAGTATGTTAGGTGTACGTGACTTATCAGTGATTGAAACACCACCTGAAAATCGTTTTCCTGTACAAACTTATGTCTTAGAACAGAATACGAACTTTATTAAAGAGGCATTAGAGCGTGAATTATCTCGCGATGGACAAGTATTTTATTTGTATAACAAAGTGCAGTCCATTTATGAAAAAAGAGAACAACTTCAAAGGTTAATGCCTGACGCTAACATTGCTGTAGCACATGGCCAAATGACTGAACGTGATTTAGAGGAAACAATGTTAAGCTTTATTAATCACGAGTACGATATTTTAGTAACGACTACAATTATTGAAACAGGTGTAGATGTACCAAATGCTAATACTTTAATCATAGAAGAGGCTGATCGTTTTGGTTTAAGCCAGCTATACCAATTAAGAGGACGTGTAGGACGTTCAAGTAGAATTGGTTACGCTTATTTCTTACATCCAGCTAACAAAGTGTTAAATGAGACTGCTGAAGAGCGATTGCAAGCTATTAAGGAGTTTACCGAACTAGGTTCAGGTTTTAAAATCGCTATGCGAGATTTAAATATTCGTGGTGCAGGCAATTTACTCGGTAAGCAACAACATGGCTTTATTGATTCGGTTGGTTTCGATTTATACTCTCAAATGTTAGAAGAAGCAGTAAACGAAAAACGTGGCATTAAAGAAGAATCGCCGGATGCACCAGATATTGAAGTAGAATTGCACTTAGATGCTTATTTACCAGCTGAATATATACAAAGTGAACAGGCTAAAATTGAGATTTATAAAAAACTTCGAAAAGTAGAAACTGAAGAACAACTTTTCGATGTCAAAGATGAATTAATAGATCGTTTTAATGATTATCCAATTGAAGTCGAACGATTATTAGATATTGTTGAAATCAAAGTCCACGCTCTACATGCGGGTGTCGAATTGATAAAAGACAAAGGCAAATCTATACAAATCATTTTATCACCTAAAGCGACTGAAGATATTAATGGAGAAGAATTGTTTAAACAGACGCAACCTCTTGGTAGAGCAATGAAAGTTGGCGTGCAAAATAATGCAATGAATGTAACGCTAACAAAATCAAAACAATGGTTAGATAGTTTGAAATTCTTAGTTAGATGTATTGAAGAAAGTATGGCGATTAAAGATGAAGACTAAGAGTGAGACGGCGTTTAACGGCGTCGTTATACTTACCTTAGCATTAATTATTGTGAAGATACTAAGTGCCATTTATCGCATTCCGTATCAAAATGTTTTAGGTGATGACGGTTTATATGCTTATCAACAAATATATCCTGTCGTAGCACTAGGGGTTATTTTATCTATGAATGCTATTCCAAGTGCTGTGACTCAAGTGATAGGTGTTAATCGATCCGATGAAGTCTATACAAGGGTTATGTTTCGATTACAATGCATAGGTTTTATCGTCTTTATTTTGCTTTTTATGTTTGCGAATATGATTACCCGATGGATGGGCGATTCTAATTTAGCACCCATGTTAAAGATGGCCAGTTTTAGTTTTATTTTAATAGGTGTCTTAGGAGTGTTAAGAGGATTTTATCAATCAAAACAAGTAATGACCATACCAGCAATTTCCCAGGTTATAGAACAGGTAATTAGAGTTAGTTTAATCATTGTTGCAATTATTATGTTTTCAATGAAACACTGGTCTATTTATCAAGCAGGAGCATTAGCTATATTGGCATCTTCGATTGGTTTTTTAGGTTCAATGTTATATTTATTACTTAAAAAACCACTTAAACTTAAGTTATGCTATCGCTTTAATAATACTTCCATTCAATGGAAGCAGTTGTTTATTTCCATATCCATATTTGCATTGAGTCAACTTATCGTTATTTTATGGCAAGTTGTGGATAGTTTTACAATAATACGTTTATTACAACATAGCGGTATTGCTTTTAAAGAAGCAATTATTCAAAAAGGCATTTATGATCGTGGTGCTTCATTTATACAAATGGGTTTGATTGTAACTACGACTTTTAGTTTCGTTCTTATCCCATTACTTACTCAAGCAATTCGTGAACATAATCAAATTCATATGAATCGTTATGCAAATGCATCAATTAAAATCACGGTAGTAATAAGTACAGCAGCTAGTATAGGATTAATTAATCTGCTTCCACTTATGAATGTTGTATTCTTTAAAAGTAATCATTTAACTCTAACTTTGAGTGTTTATATGTTTACAGTGATATGTGTTTCGTTAATAATGATGAATATCTCATTATTACAAGTTCAAACCAGTATTCGTCCCATTATTATGGGTGTGATAATAGGAATACTGTCCAAAATTATTTTAAATGTTATATTAATACCTTTTTGGGGTATCGTGGGTGCAAGTGTGAGTACAGTCTTATCACTACTACTTTTTGTCATAATATTGCAAGTTGCAGTCTTAAAGTACTACCGTTTTAATCGTATATCTTTATTTATCGTTAAACTTATTTTAGGTATGATAATTATGAGTATAGTTGTTCAAACTGTCATGCTTGCCTTACCTTCAAAAAGTAGGATGTTAGGATTACTAGAACTTATAGTTAGCTCAATTATAGGCATAGTGATTATAATGTTGTATATTATTATATTTAATGTATTAGGATACAAAGAAATAAAGCACTTACCTTTTGGAGACAAATTATATCAAATGAAGAGAGGAAGACGGTCATGACCCATACAATTACAATAGTTGGTTTAGGTAATTATGGCATTGATGAGTTACCTTTAGGTATCTATCGTTTTTTAGAAAAAGAGTCTAAAGTATATGCTAGAACCTTAAATCATCCTGTCATCAATACGCTAAAGAAAGAAATTGAATTCGAGAGTTTCGATAGTATTTATGAAGCACATGACCGTTTTGAAGATGTTTATGAAGCGATTGTCACATCACTAATAGAATTGGCACAATCTGAAGATATTGTTTATGCAGTTCCTGGTCATCCTAGAGTTGCTGAAACTACGACTGTAAAATTATTAGAGTATAGTCATTTTAATAAGGATATCTCTGTGAAGGTACTTGGAGGAAAAAGTTTTATTGATGACATTTTTGAAGCGGTTGATGTAGACCCCAATGATGGTTTTACACTGCTTGATGGTACGTCATTAAAAGAATCGGCCTTAAATGTTCGTACAAATACAGTAATTACTCAAGTTTATAGCGTAATGATAGCTGCCGATTTAAAACTTACTTTAATGGAAAGATATCCTGATGATTTTAATGTGAAAATAATTACTGGTTCTCATAGTGATGGAGCTCACGTAATTGAATGCCCACTTTATGAAATTGATCGCTACGACGATTATTTTAATAATCTTACAAGTTTATTTATTCCAAAAATCAATGAGGATACATTACTTTATCAAGATTTTGATTACGCAGTTCAAACTATTGATTTACTCGTTGATAATGAAAAAGGGTGTCCGTGGGATAAAGTACAAACTCACGACTCATTAAAACGGTATCTTTTAGAAGAAACGTTTGAATTATTTGAAGCCATTGATAATGAAGATGATTGGCATATGATAGAGGAATTAGGAGATATACTTTTACAAGTATTATTACATTCTAGTATAGGTAAAAAAGAAGGATATATTGATATCAAAGAAATTATAGAAAGTCTCAACACCAAGATGATTCATAGACATCCACATATCTTTGGTAATGCGCATGTAACTTCGCAAGAGGATTTAAAAGACATTTGGTCACGTGCTAAAGAAAAAGAAGGTAAAGTGCCTCGTGTTAAATTTGAGAAAGTATTTGCAGACCACTTCTTGAAATTGTATGATAAAACAAAAAATAGGCAATTTGACGAAGATGATCTCAAACAATTTTTACAACAAGGAGAGAAAAATTCATGAGATTAGATAAATATCTAAAAGTGTCACGATTAGTTAAACGACGTACATTAGCTAAAGAAATTAGCGACCAAGGTCGAGTGACTGTCAATGGAAATGTGGCAAAAGCAGGTACAGATATCAAAGAAAACGATGAACTCATTATTCGTTTTGGACAAAAATTAGTCACAGTTAAAGTAACAGGATTAAGCGACCATGCTACAAAAGAAAATGCAAAAGGTATGTATGATTTGATTAAAGAAGAACGTATTAATGAAGAGTGAAATGCTTAAGGAGGTGACAAGCAATGAATAAAAAAGTAGAACATATCGGTAACCAATATACGTCACAAGAAAATAAGAAAAAACAACGACAAAAAATGAAAATGCGTGTTGTACGTAGACGTATTGCTTTATTCGGAGGTATTCTTTTAGCGATTATCCTCATTCTACTTGTATTGCTTGTCATTCAAAGACATAATAACGATCAAGATGCAGTTGAAAGGAAAGAGAAAGAAACTGAGTTTCAAAAACAACAAGATGAAGAAATTGCTTTAAAAGAGAAACTTAATAATTTAAATGATAAAGACTATATCGAGAAAATAGCGAGAGACGATTATTATTTAAGTAATAAAGGTGAAGTCATTTTTAGATTACCTGATGATAAAAAATCCTCTCAGTCAAAGACTTCAAACGAAAAAGGCAATTAGAATAAAATAATATGATTATATCATTGTGAAATTACGTGAACAGGAATATAATAAGGATAAAATCGAATCTAACCAGGAGGATTTATTTAGAAAATGTCAATCGAAGTAGGAAACAAGCTTAAAGGTAAAATTACAGGTATCAAAAAGTTTGGTGCATTCGTAGAATTACCTGAAGGAAAAAGTGGTTTAGTTCATATCAGTGAAGTTGCCGACAATTATGTTGAAAATGTTGAAGACCACTTATCAGTAGGTGACGAAGTAGAAGTTAAAGTTTTATCAATCGCGGATGATGGTAAAATTAGTTTATCAATAAAAAAAGCTAAAGACCGCCCTCGTAAGCCTCGTCACAGTAAAGCTAATCACGGTAAACCAGTTCAAAAAACTGAAGACTTTGAGAAAAAATTAAGTAACTTCTTAAAAGATAGTGAAGATAAATTAACGTCAATTAAACGTCAAACCGAATCACGCAGAGGCGGTAAAGGTTCTAGACGTTAATATGATATAGATTAAACGACCGTTAATGTCAGAGTGATGATGTTTTTAGTACTTTGACAAATAGTGGGAAGACACTACGAAGATGTTTAGTCCTTGATTAAACATATGCAACATCCACATGGGGTGGGAGGTAGAATTCAATTATATTACTTTGAATTCTCTCCTACTCCTATTTTTGTTGATGTTGAGTAAGTCATATTACGTTATGGAAGACGGATTTAATTGTATCACGTAGAATTCAATTTAGTGGCATCATTTAAAGTAACGAGGTGAATAAATGAATATCAAAACAGATGGTTGGTCTAAAAAAGCACATATTGTTGTGGCTGTCTCAACAGGCATTGATAGTATGAGTTTATTATATAGCTTATTAAACGACTATCAACATACATATCGTAAATTAACATGTGTTCATGTTAACCACGGATTGCGTGAACAGTCATATGAAGAAGAAGCGTTTTTGAGAGAGTATTGCCATCAACATCATATTGACATTTATATAAAGCGTTTAGACTTAAGTGATATTGTAGCAGACGGTAATAGTATTCAACAAGAAGCGCGTCAACGTCGTTATGAATGGTTTGGAGATATCATAGCTCAATTAAGAGCAGATGTATTGTTAACAGCTCATCATCTTGATGATCAATTTGAAACGATTATATATCGTTTGTTTACAGGGAGATCAACACGTAATTCATTAGGTATGACATATGAGTCGTATTTTAATCAATACAAAGTGTATCGTCCTATGTTAAATTTAAAAAAAACTGAAATATTAGCGTATCAGTATGCGAACCAAATTCCATACTATGAGGACATGTCTAATCAAGATAGAAAATATGTTAGAAATGACATTAGACAACGCATCATACCTGCAATTAACGAGAACCCGCATTTAAACGCGCATCAGCTACTCAAACTTAAGGATTGGCATGATATTGAATTGCAATCGTTAAAAGAACAAGCTGAAACGTTCATCAATAACGAAGTTTCAAAAAGTAAATATTTAACCTATTCCTTTTCTAGAACTGCTTTTAATGAATTGAATGTGAATATCAAAAGCGTAGTTATGGATTTGTTATTCGAAAAATTAGATTGTCATTTAGCAATGCCACAACATGCTTATGACGAGTGGTTTGAACAGATTAGAAATGATAAATCTCAATTTAATATTCACGTAACAGATGAATGGATAATTCAAATTGCATATGATAAATTAATAATAATGGCTAAAAGTGAAATGGATCAATATATATTAGACCGTATATGTATTAGAAAGCCAGGTACATATGAATTTAATGATTATCAAATTGATATTCATCCTGACTTACCACAACAGTTATATCCGCTTACTGTGCGTGTCCGACAAAATGGAGATGTGTATAAATTAAATGGTCAAAAAGGTCATAAAAAAGTGAGTCGTTTATTTATCGATAAAAAAGTGACTCTTGCTGAACGTCAGCGCATCCCACTCATTATTAATCAAGAAAATGCAGTGTTAGCTATTGGCGATTTATATGTTAAAGAAAATTTTAAAGAATTTATTTTGATTTCGAATAATGGAGATGAATTATAATGCATAAGGATTTAAAGAATGTTTTGTTATCGGAAGAAGACATTCAAAATATTTGTAAAGAGATGGGAGCTATCATTACTGAGGATTATAAAGATCGCCCACTCGTTTGTGTTGGTATTTTGAAGGGATCAGTCATGTTTATGGCAGACTTAATTAAACGTATTGATACACATTTATCAATCGATTTTATGGATGTTTCAAGTTATCATGGTGGAACGGAATCGACTGGGGAAGTTCAAATATTGAAAGATTTAGGTGCTTCTATAGAAAATAAAGACGTACTTATAATTGAAGATATATTAGAAACTGGTACAACTTTAAAATCTATTACAGAGTTATTGCAATCACGTAAAGTTAACTCTTTAGAAATAGCTACATTATTAGATAAACCTAACCGTCGCAAAGCTGATATCGAAGCAAAATATGTTGGTAAAAAGATTCCAGATGAATTTGTAGTTGGTTATGGTTTAGATTATCGTGAGTTATATAGAAATCTGCCATACATAGGCACACTAAAAGCAGAAGTTTATTCTAAATAGATTTTAAAATTGGATCTGTATTAATTAATAAGTATGTTAGTATAATGAACTGTGCGTAGATTTAGTGTAGACTCAAAGTAACAATTCAAAAATGTTATGAATTGATTAAAACTATTAAGATAATTAATGTTAACAGATAGTAAACAAAGAATAATGCATTTTAAAATCGACAAAATTGTAGATGCAATACTAAAGTTGAAATACTAGCCTGAATATAAAGTGTTGTGTTACAATTTTTGTTAGTTTTATTATTGGAAGTAGGAGGAAATGACGCATGCAGAAAGCTTTTCGCAATGTGCTAGTTATCGCAATTATTGGCGTTATTATATTTGGCCTCTTTTCATTTTTAAATGGAAATGGGAATATGCCAAAACAACTTACATATACTCAGTTTGTTAATAAGTTGAATAAAGGCGATTTAAAAACTTTAGAAATTCAACCAGAGCAAAACGTATATATGGTAAGTGGTAAAACAAAAAAAGATGAAGATTACTCATCGACAATTTTATATAACAATGAAAAAGATTTACAAAAAATCACAGATACAGCTAAGAAACAAGATAATCTTAAATTTACAGTTAAAGAAGAAGAAAAACAAAGTGTATTCGTTAGTATTTTAACGACACTGATTCCTGTATTAATCATTGCATTATTATTTATTTTCTTCCTTAGCCAAGCCCAAGGTGGCGGCGGTGGTGGTCGTATGATGAACTTTGGAAAATCCAAAGCTAAGATGTACGACAGTAATAAACGTCGAGTTCGTTTCTCAGATGTAGCAGGAGCTGACGAAGAGAAACAAGAATTAATAGAAATTGTAGATTTCTTAAAAGATAACAAGAAATTTAAACAAATGGGTTCAAGAATTCCAAAAGGTGTCTTACTTGTTGGGCCTCCAGGTACAGGTAAAACATTATTAGCACGTGCGGTTGCAGGTGAAGCTGGTGCACCATTCTTCTCAATTAGTGGATCTGACTTCGTTGAGATGTTTGTTGGTGTTGGTGCGAGTCGTGTTCGTGATTTATTTGAAAATGCTAAGAAAAATGCCCCATGTATCATTTTTATTGATGAAATTGATGCTGTTGGACGTCAACGTGGTGCAGGTGTAGGTGGCGGTCATGATGAGCGTGAACAAACATTAAACCAACTATTAGTTGAGATGGATGGTTTTGGAGAAAATGAAGGTATTATTATGATTGCGGCTACAAACCGCCCAGATATCTTAGACCCTGCATTGTTACGTCCTGGTCGTTTTGATAGACAAATTCAAGTTGGACGACCAGATGTTAAAGGTCGTGAAGCAATTCTTCATGTGCATGCGAAAAATAAACCTCTTGATGAAACAGTAGATTTAAAAGCTATTTCTCAAAGAACGCCAGGTTTTTCTGGTGCAGACTTAGAAAACTTGCTAAATGAGGCATCTTTAATTGCAGCACGTGAGGGTAAAAATAAAATTGATATGCGCGATATTGAAGAAGCAACTGACCGTGTTATTGCAGGTCCAGCTAAAAAATCTCGTGTAATTTCTGAAAAAGAACGTAATATTGTAGCGCATCACGAAGCAGGTCATACTATCATCGGTATGGTGCTTGATGAAGCTGAAATTGTACACAAGGTAACAATTGTCCCTCGTGGACAAGCAGGCGGTTATGCAATGATGTTACCAAAACAAGATCGCTTCTTAATGACAGAACCAGAATTACTCGACAAAATATGTGGTTTATTAGGTGGACGAGTATCTGAGGATATTAACTTTGGTGAAGTATCAACAGGTGCTTCGAATGACTTTGAACGAGCAACGCAAATTGCAAGATCTATGGTTACAGAATATGGTATGAGTAAGAAATTAGGACCATTACAATTCTCAAGCAATAGTGGTGGACAAGTATTCCTTGGTAAAGATATGCAAGGTGAGCCGAATTATTCTGGTCAAATTGCTTATGAAATTGACAAAGAAGTTCAACGAATTGTTAAAGAGCAATATGAACGTTGTAAACAAATCTTGTTAGAACATGAAGAACAACTTAAGTTAATTGCTAAAACACTACTTTCAGAAGAAACATTAGTTGCAGAACAAATTCAATCATTATTCTATGATGGTGTTTTACCAGAAGTAGATTATGACTCTGCAAAAGTTGTGAAAAATGAAAATAGTGATTATAGTGATGGAAAGTATGGAAAATCATACAACGACATTCGTAAAGAACAGTTAGAAGATGACGATAAAGAAGATGATGACAACCATGAAAAAGATGAAGTAAACCAAGACAACACAGACAGAGAAGCTGATAATACTTCACATACGAATGAACCAGGTCATCAACAATCTCCGAACATCGATAAACCATACAATCCTAACGATCCAAATCATAGACAATAGTACAAGTTTTAGTAAGTCTCTTTTTGCTCACGTATGAATTGAGTGAAAAGGGACTTTTTTATGTATAGTTTATACCAATACATTTTTAAACTTTTGGTAAAAATATTGTTATCATCTCTCATGGTTATAATACTCAATAAACATGTATGAGCAATAGATTTCATATTAGCCAATAAGAGATGTATAATAACCAATCAGTATTAAAAAATAAAAAGTTTTAAATTATAGATTATTTTTAAAAAGGAGATTTAACAATGACACATGATTATATAGTGAGAGGTTTAGCATACGGTGGGGAAATAAGAGCATATGCTGCAATCACAACAGAGTCAGTACAAGAAGCACAAACACGTCATTATACATGGCCTACTGCTTCTGCCGCTATGGGAAGAACTATGACAGCTACTGTTATGATGGGTGCAATGTTAAAAGGAAATCAAAAGTTAACAGTTACTGTTGATGGCAAAGGTCCAATTGGCAGAATTATTGCTGACGCAGATGCTCAAGGAAATGTTCGTGCATATGTAGACCATCCACAAACGCATTTTCCACTCAACGATCAAGGTAAATTGGATGTACGGCGAGCAGTTGGTACTGATGGTTCCATTCAGGTTGTTAAAGATGTTGGAATGAAAGACTACTTTTCTGGTGCGAGTCCAATAGTATCAGGTGAGCTAGGAGATGATTTCACATACTACTATGCCACAAGTGAACAAACACCATCATCAGTAGGATTGGGTGTATTAGTTAATCCAGACAACTCAATCAAAGCAGCGGGAGGATTTATTATTCAAGTTATGCCAGGTGCTACTGATGAAACGGTGACTAAATTAGAAGAAGCCATTAGTCAAATGCAACCTGTATCGAAATTAATTGAGCAAGGACTTACACCTGAAGGAATATTAAATGAAATTTTGGGTGAAGGTAATGTTCAAATTTTAAATTCAACGTCAGCGCAATTTGAATGTAATTGTAGTCATGAGAAATTTTTAAATGCTATTAAAGGTTTAGGAGAGGCAGAAATTCATAGCATGATTAAAGAGGATCATGGAGCTGAAGCTGTATGTCACTTCTGTGGTAATAAATATCAGTATAGTGAAAGTGAATTAGAAGATTTATTAGAAACAATGAAATAGTTCAAAAAATGATGAGTTAATATAATTTATAAAACAAACTGGATATAAATTTTAAAAGTTATGCACTCAATTTTAATAGAAGTTAGTCATATAGTAATGTAAAAGTCGTCGAAAAGGAGGATTATTTGTTGTCCTCACTTTCGTTCGACTATCTTTTTTTACGTTTAACTTAATCTTTTGTAGGAAATGTCTTATAGTAAAGACCAAAGTAGTATATAGTTTTATTTATAGTAAGACTATACGGTTTGTCTTTTTAGAAAATTCTGATAGAATAAAGTTATATCCGATAGAAAAACTAAGTATTGATAAATTGTAAAACTAAAAGGAGTGTTTTGGATGGCACAAAAACCTGTAGATTATGTTACACAAATTATTGGGAATACACCTGTAGTCAAATTAAGAAACGTTGTTGATGATGATGCAGCTGATATTTATGTTAAGTTAGAATATCAAAATCCAGGTGGTTCGGTAAAAGATCGTATCGCTTTAGCGATGATTGAAAAAGCTGAGCGTGAAGGGAAAATTAAACCTGGTGATACAATCGTTGAGCCTACGAGTGGTAACACTGGTATAGGTCTAGCATTTGTATGTGCTGCCAAGGGGTACAAAGCAGTTTTTACAATGCCTGAAACAATGAGCCAAGAGCGCCGTAACTTATTAAAAGCTTATGGTGCTGAACTAGTATTAACACCAGGATCTGAAGCTATGAAAGGTGCAATAAAAAAAGCTAAAGAATTAAAAGAAGAGCACGGCTATTTTGAACCACAACAATTCGAAAATCCAGCAAATCCTGAAATTCATGAACTTACAACTGGACCAGAATTAGTTGAACAATTTGAAGGTCGACAAATTGATGCATTTTTAGCTGGTGTAGGAACTGGTGGTACGTTATCTGGTGTTGGTAAAGTATTGAAGAAAGAATATCCAAATGTGGAAATAGTAGCTATTGAACCTGAAGCTTCTCCAGTATTAAGCGGTGGTGAACCAGGCCCTCATAAATTACAAGGATTGGGAGCAGGTTTCGTACCTGATACTTTAAATACAGAAGTTTATGACAGCATCATCAAAGTAGGTAATGATACTGCTATGGATATGGCACGTCGTGTTGCTAGAGAAGAAGGTATATTAGCAGGTATTTCATCTGGTGCTGCAATATATGCTGCTATTCAAAAAGCAAAAGAATTAGGTAAAGGTAAAACAGTTGTAACAGTATTACCAAGTAATGGGGAACGTTACTTATCAACACCATTATATTCATTTGATAATTAAAAACTAAACTAAAAATCATTTTGGACGAAGATTTGTTTCTAAAGTTTTAAAATAGCGTGTATTTCACGTTGATTTTTCAACTTTTTATAAAATAAATCTTCGTTTTTTATTTAATCAGACCAACCAATATTGTAGCTTCTATCTAAAATCGGCTACCTTTTTTTAATATGCCGATAATATATACTCAAAACTTATTGAAATGAATGATATCATGAAGTAGCAGATGTGTTTAGTAATGTAGTTATTATTGAAAATTAAAAAAATCTAAGAGTATATTATTGAAAAAGGTGAAATTATGATTAAAACAAAAATAATGGGGATATTAAATGTGACACCTGACTCATTTTCTGACGGAGGACAGTACCACTCAGTTGATCAAGCTGTGAAGCGTGCTAAAGAGATGATAGATGAAGGTGTAGACATCATAGACGTTGGAGGTGTCTCAACACGACCAGGTCATAAAGAAGTATCGCATAAAGAAGTATCGCTTAAAGAAGAAATGAATCGTGTATTGCCTGTGGTTGAGTCTATCGTTAAATATGATGTGCAAATTTCGGTTGATACATTTCGAAGTGAAGTTGCGGAAGCTTGTCTTAAACTTGGTGTTTCAATGATTAATGATCAGTGGGCAGGCCTATTTGATTCGAATATGTTTAATGTGGTATCTCAATACGGTGCTGAAATTGTACTTATGCATAATGGTGACGGTCATAGAGATAAACCTGTTGTTGAAGAGATGCTTGTATCATTACTTGCGCAAGCGAATAAGGCTGAACTAGCCGGTATACCACATAATAAAATCTGGTTAGATCCTGGAATAGGTTTTGCTAAAACACGAGAAGAAGGAAATGAAGTAATGGCAAGATTAGATGAATTAGTAGCGACCGAATATCCAGTTTTACTTGCAACAAGTCGAAAAAGATACATTAAAGAAATGATGAATCAAGATTCTTCTCCTTCAGATAGAGATGAGGCAACTGCAGCTACAACGGCTTATGGTATAATGAAAGGCGTTCGTGGGGTTCGAGTTCATAATGTATTATTAAATACGCGACTAGCCCAAAGTATGGATTTTCTAAAGGAGAATGAATATGAACGACATCATCTTTCTTAATGGAATGCGTTTTTATGGTTATCATGGAGTATTAGCTGCAGAAAATGATATTGGACAAATTTTTGTTGTTGATATTACTTTAAAGGTTGATCTTAGTTATGCAGGTCAATCAGATGATGTAAAAGATACTGTAAATTATGGAGAGGTTTATAAAGATGTAAAGTCTATTGTTGAAGGGCCACGTTCATGCTTAATTGAGCATCTGGCTGAACGTATTGCAAAACATATAAATTCACACTATAATCGTGTAATGGAAACGAAAGTTAGAATCACTAAAGAAAACCCACCTATTCCTGGTCATTACGATGGTGTTGGGATTGAAATAGTGAGGGAGAATGACTAAATGGTTAAAGCTTATTTAGGATTAGGGAGCAATATTGGAAATAGAGAACTACAACTCAATGAGGCTATTAAAATACTTCATGACTATCAAGGTATTCAAGTAACTCAAGTTTCTCATATTTATGAGACTGAACCAGTGGGATATACTAATCAACCGAAATTCTTAAACTTGTGCATTGAGATAGAGACTGAATTGAATCCACAATCTTTGTTAAAATGTTGTTTAACAACGGAACAACAACTTCATCGTAAAAGAGAAATACGTTGGGGGCCTAGAACTTTAGATATAGATATACTACTGTTTGGTGATCAAATTATTGAACAAGATAATTTATCAGTGCCGCACCCTAGAATGAAAGAACGTTCGTTTGTTCTTATCCCGTTAAATGATATAGCCACCAAACAAATAGAACCGATTTCTAATAAAAGTATCGGACAACTAGTAGTACCTGATAATAGTGTGAAAAAATATAAGGAATAATAAAGCATAGTAATATGGTTTTGAAACTTTTAATTAAAGAAATTTATATATTGCTAATCAATAAGTTTATAAGGGTTGCAACTATTCGATGAAAATATAAATTACTTTATTACATTTTGATGGTCTTGTAGAATAATAAAGTGAGTAGATTTGCTTTGATTAGATGCAATATCAACCTTCATTGAATAACAATACATATGAAGATAAGAAGGGTATAATAAAAGGCTTAAATATAAATTAAAACTGATTAGGAAACAATATATAGCTCCTAAAGTTTTCAACAGAAAGACATGGAACAATAAATTGATAAATCAAAGTTCAAAGGAGAGAAATTTATGTCAGAAGAAATGAACGACCAAATGCAAGTTCGTCGTCAAAAATTACAAGAATTAATTGATTTAGGGATTGATCCTTTTGGTCATCGATTCAATCGCTCATCTACTTCAAGTGAGTTAAAAGAACAGTGGGACCAATTCTCTAAGGAAGAATTGCATGAAAAAGAAGACGAAAGCCACGTGTCAATTGCAGGTCGTCTTATGACTAAACGTGGTAAAGGTAAAGCGGGATTTGCACATATTCAAGACTTGAAAGGTCAGATTCAAATTTATGTAAGAAAAGATCAAGTTGGAGATGATCAATTTAACATTTGGAAAATGGCTGACTTAGGTGACATCATAGGTGTTGAAGGTGTCATGTTTAAAACTAATACGGGCGAGATTTCTGTCAAAGCTAAGTCATTTACTTTACTATCCAAATCATTACGACCTTTACCTGATAAGTTCCATGGTTTACAAGATATAGAACAAAGATATCGACAACGTTATTTAGATTTAATTACAAATGAAGATAGTACGCAAACGTTTATTAATCGTAGTAAAATAATTCAAGAAATGAGAAACTATTTAAATAAACAAGGATTCTTGGAAGTAGAAACACCAATGATGCACCAAATTGCTGGAGGTGCTGCTGCACGTCCGTTTGTTACGCATCATAACGCATTAGATGCTACTCTTTATATGCGTATAGCTATAGAACTACATTTGAAACGGTTAATTGTCGGAGGTCTTGAAAAAGTCTACGAGATAGGCAGAGTTTTTCGTAATGAAGGTGTATCTACAAGACATAACCCTGAATTTACAATGATTGAATTGTATGAAGCTTATGCTGATTATCATGATATAATGGATTTAACTGAAAATATGGTCAGACACATTGCTCAAGAAGTGTTTGGATCAGCTAAAGTACAATATAATGATGAAGAAATTGACTTAGAATCTTCATGGAAACGACTTCACATTGTTGATGCTGTTAAAGAAGTTACCGGTGTAGATTTTTATAATGTTAATTCTGATGAAGAAGCTATTAGATTAGCAAAAGAACATGATATTGAAATTACTGAAAATATGAAATATGGCCATATATTAAATGAATTTTTTGAACAGAAAGTTGAAGAAACACTTATTCAACCAACGTTTATTTATGGTCACCCTATTGAAATTTCACCGTTAGCAAAGAAAAATCCAAACGATGAAAGATTTACTGATCGTTTTGAATTATTTATTGTAGGAAGAGAGCATGCAAATGCCTTCACGGAATTAAACGATCCGATTGATCAACGCCAACGTTTTGAAGCGCAGCTTGTTGAAAAAGAACAAGGAAATGATGAAGCTCATGATATGGATGAGGATTACATCGAAGCATTAGAGTATGGAATGCCTCCAACTGGTGGTCTAGGTATCGGTATCGACAGATTAGTAATGCTATTAACTGATTCTCCGTCAATTAGAGACGTATTACTATTCCCATACATGAGACAAAAATAGATTCTATTAGTGATAATTGCTAAAAATTACAAACCATCGTAATGTTGACAAATCTAATTGTATTGATTATGTTTTGGCGCTGCCTTCTTAATATTTAAAGGCAGCGCTTATTTTCAAGTTTGAAATTAAACCCGTGAAAAAATACGTGTCAAACTCGAATAAGAATAGAAATAAGGAGAAAGATGTATTAAGTTATAAATAGAGAATTATATAACAAAATTGCTAAAATAATCGTATAGTAATCAAAACTAATATATGCTAGAATATTTCAAGTGAAAAGAGAGGATTTTACTATTTGATACAAAAAATAGCAAAACATCATAAAAAGTGTTGACATATATTGATAAATGAAGTAACATATAAAAGTCGTCAAAAACGAGAACGGAATGTTATGCAATTGCAAAAGAAATTTTAACATAGTGTAAAATTAACTGTTGCATTAACTTTGAAAAGTATGTATCATTAATTAAGTAAGTTAATTTTGTCTGGTGACAATGGCAAGGAGGTCACACCT
>NZ_KV831330.1:0-18460 GCF_001837075.1 Staphylococcus sp. HMSC063F05 | reverse complement strand
TTTAGATAACGGTAAAACCTTTTCTGAACCATACACATAGCGCATGGCTTTCTATATACAGTAATGGCTTGCCAATGACTTCATCCATCCTAGGCAAACTGGTAATCATCAATTGAACCTCTTTGTCTTTTAAATAATTAACGGTATGAATCACTTCATCATAATTCCGTCCCAAACGGTCAATAGACTCTACAACAAATCTATCTCCCATTCTCACAAAATTAAGTGCTTCTTGAAATATAGGTCTGTTTTCTACTGACTTTCCCGATCTTTTTCTGTAAATATTTTTTCTAAGCCAAATGTTTACAAATTAGCTAGCTGTCTTTCTAAATTTTGTTTTATAGATGATACTCTCGCATAACCAACAATCATTAAATTTTACTTTTCTAATTTTATATATATAATGCAAAAAATCTATACAATAGGATGTAGTTTGGTATTTTTATTTCTTCGTTTAGTTATAGATATTTGAGCAGTTTAAATTACTAAAAAGCACAAAGGTTTGCAAAATTAAAAAGTGCCAGACGTGTCATTGCCATTGATCATGTTGAGCATAGATTAGCTCATACCGAGAAATATAACGGTGCTGAGGTTTATAATTTTTTAAAAGAAGATGACGTAGGAAAACTATTACATGAAACAACACGCGGTGGTGCAGATGTTGTTATAGATTGTGTCGGAATAGATGAACAAGTAGTTCAAGATGACTTAGAAGTTAGCTCAAATTCAATACAGAGAGGAAATATCAGCCCAATTGTTACGGCAACAGAATCAGTGAGAAAATATGGAACAATCCAATTGATAGGTGTCTATGGAACTGCAGCTGATAACTCCCAATTAGACTTAATATTTAATAGAAATGTTCAAGTGAAAAGTGGACAAGCGCCAGTTATTCATATGATGCCAAAACTTTATGACATGATTAAAATAAAGTCTTTGATCCAACAGAAATTATCACTCATACTATGCCTTTAAAAGATGTAAAAGAAGTTATGATATCTTTGATCAGAAAAAAGATAATAATGTTAAAGTCATTTTAAAACCACAATAACATATAGATAAAGACGCCTTACTTTGAATAACTCATTCAAAGTTGAGGCGTCTTTTACATATATATTTAAATTTTAACATTTTTATATTTAGAAATTTTTTCCAGAAATTCATCCCCCCAATCACAAATTGCATAAACTACTTTATCTAGTGTTTTCCTATGTTCGTTTACTTATACTCAACTTTTGTGGAACTACTGAATTGACAATTCTTTCAATAATTTCATCATGCTCTAATTCTCTAAGCTGTCTAATAAGCATTCTTTAATTAATCTCAGGCAACAATTTTTCAAAAACACTAAGTCGTAAAACTTCTGTTTGTAATAACTGATATATGATAGGTGTTTTCCATTTTCCTCAAATAACAGATAAAGCTAAATCTTTAGATGTATAAAATTTCTTGTTATGATGTTCAACATTTTTATATTGAAAGAACCTAGGATGAGAAAAGAGTTGATTGAATATAATAAATATAAACTCATCCAACTCTTCTATTTTTACTGTTTGATATAGCGTTTCAAGTGTTTAGATGTCAATGTTTCTGAACTATCAATGAAGTTTTTAGGTGTTCCACTAAATTGGACCTTTCCGCCATCCAACCCTGGGCCTGGGCCGACATCGATGATCCAATCTGCTTCACACATAATCGATAAATTATGTTCAATCAAAATAACAGTATTGTTTTGATCAATTAAATCATCAAAACACTCCATCAATATAGGGATATCCGATTCATGTAGGCCTGTAGTTGGTTCGTCAAAAATAAAAATACTATTCTTTATCTCTTCATCTAAATGTTGTCCTAGTTTCACGCGTTGAATCTCTCCACCAGACAAAGTGGACAAAGGTTGTCCTAGTGACATATAATTCAAACCTGTCTTACTTACAGATTGTAATTTTGACTTAATATCATTCTTTTTATCAAAGAAAATGATACCTTCGTCAACCGTCAAATTGAGAACATCGGCAATTGAATACCCGTCTATGGTAGCATCTAATACTTCTTGTTTATAACGTTTGCCATGACAAACTTCACATGTCTGTGAAAAATCACCCATAAAAGCAAGTTCCGTTTTAATATAGCCCTTTCCACCACAATTTGGACAGGCACCTTTTGAATTATAACTAAACATAGCTTTATTTAAGCCTGTTTCTTTACTGAAATAGCTTCTTACACTATCAAAAACACCTAAATACGTTAATAGATTAGATCTATTAGATCCTTGAACTGCTTTTTGATCAATAAAGATGGTATGGTCATTATTTTCAAAACCTGCTTTAACAAGGGTACTCTTACCTGAACCAGCAACACCTGTTAAGACTGTTAATACGTGTTTAGGTATAGACGTTTTTACGTTATTTAAATTGTTTTGTGTCACAGGACCGATATTATAAAAGTGGTTAGCTTCACGAATATTCTCTTTTAAATTATGTTTGTTACGTAATGCGTTACCTGTCGAAGTATTTGAAGATAGTAATTCATTATATGTTCCTTCAAATGTGATTTCACCGCCGTTTTTTCCTGAACCTGGCCCCATATCTATGATATAGTCTCCTTCTTTAATGACATCGGGATCATGTTCAACAATTAACACAGTATTACCTTTTTCTTTTAATGATTTTAAAATTTCATTGATTTTAGCTATATCTTCCGGATGCAAGCCAACACTTGGTTCATCTATAATGTAAACTAAATCCGATAAAGAACTATTTAAATGACGTATTAATTTAAGCCGTTGCGCTTCACCGCCTGATAATGTCGTTGTTACACGGTTAAGCGTTAAATAACTTAATCCAATATATTCTAGTGCTTCTAACTGCTTTTTGAGAGGATCAATAATATATTTGGCTGTTGGATCCTCTAATTTATTAAGAAACTCTAAATTTTCCTTAATTGTCATTTGTGTGAAATCAGAAATATTTTTACTCATAATTTTAGAACTTAATATTTTCGAGTTTAGACGTTGACCTTTACATGTTGAACAGATTTTATTATTTACTACATTTTTAAGATGTTTGGCGTAGCGTTTCTTATTAAATTCTTTATCACCTAAAAATATTCTACTGAATCTAGGTATTAGTCCTACATATTTAGCTGACTTTCTCCATTCTTTAGGAGGATTTTTTAATGTCATTGGCTCTTGATATAAAAACAATTCTAATTCATCTTTTGTATAATCTTTCAATTTTTTATTATTATCAAATAAACCACTATCTCGATAGGCTTTACCACGCTCTTTGTCTGGTCCAAAAGAAGGAAAGTCTATTGCACCTTCATTTAAAGACTTATCCCAATCTAGCAATTCATCTAAGTTAATGTCTTCAATATATCCTAATCCCTCACAAGTTTTACACATGCCCTTAGGACTATTGAAGGAATATGCATCTGAATAACCAACAAACGGTTCGCCTATTCTAGACCACAGTAATCTAACAGAAGCATATATATCTGAAACTGTTCCTACCGTGGAGCGAGAATTCCCATTGAATCTTTTCTGATTAATCGTCATTGCTACAGGAAGATTTTTAATTTTCTTTACTTTCGGTCTGGGTTGTTGATTTAAATGAAATTGAATATAACTAGAATAACTTTCATTTAGTAGCTGTTCAGACTCCGCAGCAACAGTATTAAACACTAAAGATGATTTCCCTGAACCAGAACGACCTGTAAATACCGTTACTAAGTGTTTTGGGATATTTACATCTATGTTTTTCAAGTTATTTTGTGAAGCACCTGTAATATTAATAAAATCCATTAATTGTCCTCCCTTTATAAACTTTATAACATTGATTATTGCATATTAATTAAGGATTAACTACTCATTCAAAACACGACAACTTTAGGTCTTTTATATTACAAATTATTCCACCAATTCAATCCGTCTTCACTAAGTAATTTTTCACTTTCTTTAGGCCCATAGCATCCAAAGGCATAATTAGGAAACTGTGGCTATTCTTGTTTCCATACATTTTCAATATCATCAATAAATTTCCAAGAATTTTTAATTCTTCCCAATGAGTAAATTTTGTTTGTTCTCCAATTAATGTATCGTAAATAAGATTTTCATATGCATCAACTGTGTTCATTTTATCTTTAATCGGCATAGTATAAGAAAGCTTCACTTTTTGCATTTCATTATTTTGATTACTTTTCTTACCATTCACACATAAAGAAAATCCTTCATTAGGTTGTACGTTGATGACTAATAAGTTTGATACATTCTGTTCACAATTACTATAATAAAATTGCATTGGATTTTTTAAACTCTATAACGATTTGGATAGATTTTTTTCATTCTTTTTTCTGTACGAATATAAAATGTAACACTAGCCCATTTAGAGTTTTCAATTTCTATTTTACCTGCTACAAAAGTTTCAGTATTAGATTGTGAATTTACATTAGGTTCATTTCTATATGCAGGAACGAACTCATTATTCATCATTCCCCCATCATATTGACCACGTACGAAACTTTCTTTAATTTCATTTGGATTAAAACATTTCAAGGATCTTAAGACTTGAACTTTTTCTTTTCTTATATCACTACTTTTTCTACTAATTGGAGGTTCTATTGCAAGTAATTAAACCATTTGTAATAAATGATTTTGAACCATGAATTTTAGGGCGCCGCTTGATTCGTAGTAACCACCACGATATTCTATACTAATCGTTTCTGAAGAAGTTGCTTGTATATTGGAAATATACTTATTATTCCAAAGTGGTTCAAATATAGTGTTTCAAAATCGTAGACGTTCAATATTTTGAATCATTTCTTTACTTAAATAGTGACCAATTCCAAATATTTCTTCTTCTTTAAAAGACTTACTTATTTGATTATTTAATTTTTTTGCAGATTTTAAATCATCACCAAATGGTTTTTCTATAATTATTCGCATTAACCCTTTTACGTTCGTTAATCCAGACTCTTTCAAGTGGTTTGTTGCAACTCCAAAAATTTAGGGGACATTGCAAGATAGAACAATCGATTTTCTTTTAGGTCAAACTTATCATCTAGTTCTAAACTCATTTCCAAAAATTTTTGGTAGCTATCTTTACTATTAGCGTCCTGTTGTTTATAAAATAAACGTTTTAAAAACGCACCAATTTCCTTTGAGTTTTCAATATTATTTTGAATAGCATTTTTGACTTTTTCTCTAAATTCATCAGTAGTTAACTCATTTAAACCACTGCCAATAATTGTTAGTGAATTTTCAAAGTATCCTTTTTGAAACAAATTATAAATAAATGGGAAAAATTTTCGATAGCTTAAAACACCTGTTGCTCCAAAATAAAGAGCTTCTTATTCAGTAGAAACAAAGTATAAAGCCGTTGAAATGAAAGCAGCAGAATTTTCAACAAAAGAAATTATGAAAGAATTAAATATTAGAAATAGAACACAAGTAAAAAGTTGGTGGCTATGGTATCAAAATGAGGAAAGTATGTTTGTTTTATATCTTTATCCTCAGTCATTAATTATTTGTCTATCTTTGCATTTCTCTACTAACCAGTGTTAAAATCAATGTATTTATCAATTCCTTTGTCAATTTGATGACCAACCCAGTCAATTTTTTAACTCGTACCTAATCCTTTAGTTGAATTTACTATGTCAACGCCAACGAATTTTCGCATATTAAATCTAATTTGTTCTCCACTAGCTACAATAACGGCTGAAAAGAATTATATCCGAGAATCATAAGCAAGTCCTTGTGACCCACCCGCTCCACAATTACATGATACTTTTTTGGAAACAATCATATCTACTTAAAATACTTTTCACTATAATTTCAACATTAGAAGAGTAGCCTTTTGATGTTAAAAAAAGTATTAAGCAACTGACTAAAAGTGCTTAATACTTTTTGTTATCAGAAAAGCGACGTCAACATAGAAACAAAACTTTTAAACAATTTATTCTAAGTTATGAAGCTTATTAAAATACATTTAACTTTTTATCTTAGATAAATACTAACAATAACGTACATAATCGAAACCTGATAGTATATAAACAATGCCGTGTTTAATAATAAAATTCCAATTCTTGCTTTAATTCATCTACATATTCTTTAGTTCCCGTCACAATCAAACGATCTTTATATCGTAACTGTGTATCACCATGAGGTACGATTGAATCGTTATCTCTTATAATACGAACAAAAATAATATCGCCACCAAATGGGAAATTACGTAATTGAATATTTTCATACTGATAATTTAACATTTGAATTTCATATAGAGATGTTTCTACATTACTTAATAAATTCAGCATATTAGGTGTTTCTATTAAACTTTTTAGTAAGATTTTATTACTTAAATAATTACTAAACACCTCTATACCTTGATGTTTCAATGTCGGATCTTCGTTTGTGCTTTCGAGTCGACATATAACACGTTTAACACCATGTTTTTTAGCCATTAACGCAACGCTTTTATTTATATGGTCATCATTTGTAGAACATACAACAATATCTCGCTCGAAAAGTCCCAAGCGTTCTAATAAATCTTCTTCGTAATCTGCTATTTCTATCATAGTAATATCGTCAGAGAGCTTTCTACTATCACTCAAATCTTTTCGATAGTATAAAGAAATATCATATAATTGAGAAGTTAAATTTTGTGCTATTGGAATAGTTAATTGATTCTTTCCAATCATACTTACTTCTATGCGGCGTCCCACTTCATTAGGAATTGGGAACATCTTCTTGAATATCACGGGTACGAAGACACATGTAATCACAGCACTAAGAATTAAAATGCCTGAAGTTTCCGGAGAAATCGCTTTTAATTTTTCAGCAATTTTAGCCGCAGCTATAACAAGTGATAAAGTTGATGTAAGTAAGAAAGCAGATGCAATGGTAGTTTTAGTGTCAAACCAGCGTCTAATGTAAAATACTGGTATCAATTTTGAAATAATAAATGAAAAAATGAGTACAGGTATAATAAGTAACAACGATGGTTCTTTAATTAAACTTGGGATATCTAAATCGACACCTACCATGATAAAGAAAATTGGAATAAAGAAACCATAACCAAAGGAATCTAATTTTTCGACCATCTCTTCATTAGGTTTAAGTAAAGAAACAACGACACCGGCAAGAAATGCACCTAATATGTATTCAGCACCAACACCTTCAGCAAGTGCTACTAATAAAATAATAAGTGCAAATACTGCTCTTATACCTATTTGCGTTGTACCATCCATTAACTTTTGTAAGAAGGACATACGTTTAAATAACACACCGATTACATAAAAGACAACTGTAAATACGACTAAAATACCTGTAAGCCATATTGTACTACCACCTTCACCATAAATAGCACCATAAACAGTTAGTAAAATCATGGTAAATAAATCTGCTAATACAGCTACTAGTAAAATAAATTGTCCTATCGTTGTACGCATAATGTTCATTTCTTTAAGGGTTGGTACTACAACTCCTAAAGAAATTGATGAAATGATGATCACCATTAAAAGGACATCATTAACTAATCCTAACCATTTAAATGCAAAAGCTAAAACAACCGAAATCATCATAATAAATGCAAATACTGTCAGTGCCAGTTTAAGATGCCCAGGTACATCCTTTTCATGTTTATCTTCTCCTTGTCTTGGACGTGAATCCTTTTTAAATGCATTAAAGTCAATTTCTAGACCACTTAAAAACATTAAAAAGATAAACCCAAGCGTAGATAAAATATTAAGGAATGCATCTCTTTCCACTAAATTGAGAAAAGAGTGACCTATCACTATCCCCATCAATATTTCAGCTACAACAACAGGAAGAAAGTTTATATTAAAACGATGCACAATGATCGGAGTCATAAATGCAGCTACGACGACTATAACTAAAGATAAGAATTCCATATGACCTCCTTATGTTAGGTATGACATGAATGATGTAGCTAATCCGAAATAAATAAGCATACTCACAATGTCATTAATTGTTGTAATAAAAGGACCACTTGCAACAGCAGGATCAATTTTACATTTGTTCATTACTAAAGGAATCATTGAACCAACTAATGTACCTACTGTCATTGCGCATGTCAAACTTCCACCTACTATTAAAGCTAATAACGGTTGTCTGAATATGACGACAATAATTAGGAAAAGGATAACTGCACATACAATACCAGATAATAAACCACTTCCCGCTTCTCGCAATGCAATCTTAAATTTACTCTGTTCATTTATTTCCCCAGTAGATATATTACGGACAGAAACGGCTAATGATTGTGTACCAGAATTTCCTGACATACCACTTATAATTGGAATAAATGCTGCAAGTAATGCCACTTGAGATAAAGTATCTTCAAAACTACCTAATATTGTAGCAGTAATCATACCCAAAAATGTTAATACAATGAGCCATGGTAACCTTTTACTCGCCGTTTTAAACACTGAGTCACTTGTAGAATCTATGTCAGATACCCCAGCTAATCGTGAGTAGTCTTCACTTGCTTCTTCATCCATAACATCCAGGATATCATCAATAGTAATAATACCTAGTAAATGATTTTGATAATCTACAACTGGAACAGCTATAAAATCATAGTCTCTCATTAATTGAGCAATATCTTCTTGGTCATCACCGACATTAGCACTGATGACACGTTCACTCATAACATCTTCAATGTATGCATCATTCTCAGCTACAATAAGATCTCTAAGTGATAGAACACCAACAAGTTGTTCATCTTCATTTACTGCGAATATGACATATATTGTTTCAGCATCAGGCGCTTGTTCTTTTACGTGAATTAACGCTTCTTTAACAGGTGTAGTTGATTTTAAAGAGATAAACTCCGTAGTCATTATACCGCCGGCAGTATCTTCTTCATAATGTAATAAAGCTTTGATTTCATTAGCTTTATCTTTGTTCATTAATGTTAGCAAACTCGCCACTTTAGGTTTAGATAACTCATTTAAAATATCTACTGCATTATCGTAAGACATTTCCTCTAAGACATGACTAGCATAGGTAGCGTCCATATTATCAAAAAGGCTCTCATAATCATCGTCATCAAAGTCTAATTGATCAAAGAAATTTGCTACTTCTTTGGGTGATAAAAACTCAAATATTTTTTGTCTATTTTCATCATCCGTATCTTCAAAGTATTCACTTTGTTCATAGTTATGTAATTCTAAAAATTCTTTTCTGAATTCATCTATATCATTTTGATCTAATAATCGATCAAATAATTCTTTATCATATACGTCTTCACGAACGTTGTCTTTCATTTCAGTTTCGTTAGACATGTTAACACCTCCAAAACATATTTATTATACCATGTTGAATAATTTAATTAATTGTTTGTAGTCAACATTTATTAGGTAATGAGATCTATATATGGGGTGGATAAATTCAACTGAACAGCAATGTAACGCTTGTCCATGAACGCAAGGATGATTTCCACCGTACAAATCATCACCAATTAATGGATGTCCAATATACTCAAAGTGAACTCGAATTTGATGCGTTCTTCCAGTAAGCAATTTAACCTTACATAAACTAGCAGTCTCATTTTGCATAAGCCTTTGATAGACTGTTTTTGCATACTTCCCCTTATCATTAACTTCTCGTTTAATGATACTATCACTCCGCCTTGCAATTGGCGCTTCAATAACACCTGAAGATTGTGTATGGCCATAGGCTAAGGCGACATATTCTTTTTTAAATTTCACCTTTGAAAACAAATGATGTACATGCCCAAATTTAGCAAATACAACTAAACCTGAAGTATTTCGATCAAGTCGAGTCACAATATGAGGATTTATTTTTTCGCCTTTTTTTGTATAATAAGCAAGCACTTGTTCTACTAAACTGCCATGGGGATGTTCTCTAGAAGGTGCACAATTTTGCATTTGTGGCTTGTTTACAATTATCAAATACGCATCCTCATAAATGACTTCTAATTCCTTATCGTATGGAATCAAATTCTCACTTGGTGTTTCACATGGAAAATGAACTTCTAATCTATCACCTTTGTTCATAACATGTCTGACAGTTACAGGTGAACCGTTTAATAGTAAAGCGCCATTTAATTTAATGGCGCTCAACGTGCGTTTAGAATAATCTTGATTTTTCAAAAAAGTTTTCACTGGTTCTGACTGTACAATTTGATATGTTAAAATCATCGTTCATCATCACTAGAAATAAATGAGTCATGTACCCTTTTCCAAAACGGAAATGGACGAAATCTGGCAAAACGCACTTTCTCATTAGCAACTCTATACTGTATTGCATTGACGTTTTTGTGCTTAATGCTAACATGATCGATTGTGGTTCTAATCGTATCGTGATTTACCGGCGTAATTAAACACGTATGATGTTTAGGAAGTACTAATGGCGAGCCTACTGTTCTAAACACTCTATTATTAATAGATGCAATTTCAGCAATTTGCATCGCTTCAAGTGATGGATGTATGAGCGCACCACCTAAAGCTTTATTATAAGCTGTCGAACCCGAAGGTGTAGATATACACAACCCATCTCCTCTAAATCGTTCGAAATGTTTACCTCTTATATTGACGTCTACAACCAATGTTGAGCCATTTTCAGTTTTCATTGTTGCTTCATTTAAAGCAAGGTATCTCGTTTCATAACCATTATCGTTATACCTGACTATTAATTCTAAAAGTGGATATTCAATAACTTGAAACTCCGAATTATTAATTTCAATAATAAGCTTTTCAACTTCATGAGGTAACCAATCTGCATAAAATCCTAAATGACCGGTGTGTATCCCGACAAAAGCAACTTTGGATAACATATGACTATATTGATGGAAAGCTTGTAGTAACGTTCCATCTCCCCCAACTGAAATGACAATTTCAGGATTTTCGCTATCTTCTACCATTTGAAAATCTTTCATATGATTGATCATTTTATGCTTTAATGCATTCGATTTTGAATCACCTTTAGTAAGGATTGTATAACGCATGATTTACACCTCATTAATCATTTTCATGTTTCTTAGCACGTTTTTGCGTGTAATACTTTTGAGCTTCTTGAATTTCATCTTTAATTTCGGACATTTCTTCATCTAATAAATATGCCGCTTCTGCTGCTCTTTCTAAACGATGTTGAATCTCATCTGGGTATGCCCCATCATATTTATACCTTAATGTATGTTCGATTGTAGCCCAGAAGTTCATTGCTAAGGTTCTGATTTGAATTTCAGCCAAGATGTGCTTTTGTCCACTTAGTGTTTCAATAGGATATTTAATAATCACGTGATAAGAACGATAGCCACTTGCTTTTGTATTTCGAATGTAATCTCTTTCTTCTATAACCTTGAAATCTTGACGTTGTCTTAATATATCAACAACTATGTCAATATCATCCACGAATTGACACATAATTCTAAGACCAGCTATATCGTACATTTCTTCATGTAAACAATCAAAAGGGATACCCCTTTTGTTCGCTTTGTCTATAACGCTTGAAATAGGTTTTACCCTTCCAGTCACAAATTCAATTGGTGAATTATGTTCTCCCACTTCATATTGTTTTCTTAATCCTTTAAGTTTTACTTTTAACTCATCAACAGCTTGCTTATATGGCGTTAAAAATTGATCCCACTGGTTCATTTTGTTTCACTCCGCTTCACTCTAGTTCGAAAGTTTTTTCAACAGCTGAAACAAACTCCTTACCATAGTTATTGTTTCCTTCTATGTTATTCAAAACATAATCTAATTCTTCTTGGAAATGCTTTAGTTCTAAATGATTATTAATAATGATTCGTTTATCTCTATTCTCATGCAACATCGACCATGTTTCCTGAACAAAAATCAAATATGAATATGATTGTCCATCATCTAAAAGATAAGCAAAACCATAATTATCACTATCAACAAGCATTTGACCTACCTCTTCTAGTCCCTCTGTAGATTCTTCTGAGAAGCAATAAACGCCATCATCTTTTAATTTAATTTCATTTATGTAAATACGCATGCTTGTTTCCTCCTTATTCCATACTAGTTTAACATATTACAACCTATCAAAACACGCTACAACTCACAGAAAAATCTTCTAGTCTCTCATGTTTTTACTGTTATCATTACTCATACTTTTATGATGATTTAGTGATCACCACAATCTTTTTATCATGTAACTAACCTAGTAAATTTAAGTTTCAACTTTTACTTATAGTGTTTGACTTTAATTATAAATCAAAATTCGTCATAATAAGACGTGCTAAATTTACAATAGCTAAAACATGATAGAGGTGACTTTTATGTCTACGAATAATGAGATTGAATTTAAACAAATACTAAATCAAGATACTTACTCAAAAATCTATGAACTCTATTTCAAAAATCAATCACCTTTTAAGCAAACTAATTTCTATATCGACACAGAGAATTTTAAATTAAAACAGCATCAGGCTGCTTTGCGTATAAGGGTCAAAGATTATATGTATGAAATGACTTTAAAAGTTCCTGCTGAAGTTGGATTGACAGAATATAATCACTCAGTAAATATAGAACCTAAACTTGATATGTCACTTCAACTTTCCCAATTACCCAATGATATTAGAAATATTTTAGAACAGGACTTTAATATTTTAGAAAATGAGCTTAAAGTGCTAGGAAACTTAACTACCTATCGTTTAGAAACCGAATATCAAAATGAATTACTAGTATTAGATAAGAGTGAATATCTCGGCAAAACTGATTATGAATTAGAGTTTGAAGTTCATTCTTATGATGAAGGGTATTCAAAATTTAAAAGTTTACTTCAACATTTTAATCTTCAACATCAAAAACCCTTGAATAAAGTGCAACGTTTTTTTCAAGAAAAACAAAATGCAAGTGATAAAGATTAACAGTTGTCGATAAGGCAAATTACTTTTAAATGTAAAAATTCATGTTATATTAGATATATATTAATGGAACACGGTGATATTATGTCTAAAACACCATATGAGTTGATTGGTCAAAAAGCCTTGTATCAAATGATTGATCATTTCTATCAACTTGTCGAGAAAGATTCTCGTATCAATCATTTATTCCCAGGCGATTTCAAGGAAACCAGTCGAAAGCAGAAACAATTTTTGACACAGTTTCTTGGAGGTCCTGACTTATATACACAAGAACATGGTCATCCCATGTTAAAACGAAGACATATGGAATTTACAATTAGCGAGTATGAACGTGATGCATGGCTTGAGAACATGCATACTGCTATTCAACACGCCCAACTTCCTGCGGGTGTAGGCGATTACTTGTTTGAGCGATTAAGACTTACTGCAAATCACATGGTAAATTCCTAAATTTAATTGTAGGTGAAAATACATGGCTGAAGAATTAAGAATCATGGAGAATAAGAGTCGTGAAGATACTAATCTATCACCTGTTAGCAAAATAGAAATCTATTCTTTTTTTGATCCTTTTAGCAAAGATTGTTTTAAATTATCTGCAATCTTATCAAAATTAAGAATTGAATATAATAAATATATAAAGATAAGACATATTTTAAACCCTTCTTTAAAGGTATTAACTAAGTGTCAAGCTCAAAGTACTTCAGATTTTGACAATATTGCACTTGCCTATAAAGCCGCTGAACTTCAAGGTCGTATCAGAGCAGAAAGATTTATACATTTAATGCAAAATGAAATCATTCCAAAACGTGATATTATTACCGAAGATATGATTTCTGATTGTATTAATAATGCCGGCATTGACTATCAAGTTTTTAAAGAAGACTTGCAAAAGGACAAGTTGACTGACAGCTTGAAAGTTGATCTTCACATTGCAAGAGAAATGGAAATAGAACAAGCTCCCTCACTTGTTTTTTTCAGCGAAAATGTTCATGAAGAAGGTTTAAAAGTCGAAGGATTATATCCTTATCATATTTATACTTACATTATTAATGAGTTAATGGGACAACCTATAGAGAAAAATCTTCCTCCAAAATTAGAATACTACATTCAAAAGAAACAACTAGTAACAATGGAAGAACTTTTAATGATCTATGAATGGCCTGAAAAATTGCTAAATAAAGAATTAAAGAAACTCACACTTCAACAAAAAGTTGAAAAGTTGCAATATCCAGAGGGAGAATTTTGGAAATCTAAAATGCCTCAGTGTTAATGATAGATATGATGAGAGCTATACAAATTTCATTTTGAAAATTATATCTTAATTACGATAGCGTGGACTCTCGAGTATAAAAAGAAGAATTCACATTTATGTTTAACTCAGTTATCTATAATTTAAAAAATCGCCTATGACGTGAATAGTTGTCATAGGCGATTTTTAATATTTACTGATTTATTTTTTATTAAAAATATACACAATAATGTATATATCATGTATAGCAAAAATTTTTAAATTCACTTTAAAAATTTGCAAATAAAAAAACGCCGTGTCTGATTACACGACGCTAAACAAAGGGGATGGGAGAAATTTTTCACTTCAAACAAAGGGGTATGTTTGTTATGTGATTAATTTCATGTTCATAATATAACACGGTAAAATATCCTTTTCAACCCTTGTTTATTCATAAAACCAAATTGTCACAATCTGTTCATATTGTAAGCGAATTCAATTCTACTAAGCTTTCATTAACTTTTCAAAAGCATCTAATTTTTGTTCGAATACTTCACAAGCTTCCTCTATTGGTTGAGGTGTTGTCATGTCAACACCTGCATTTTTTAATATTTCAATCGGATAGTTTGAGCTACCCTTTTTTAAGAATTCATTGATATATCGTTCAACAGCAGGTTGACCCTCAGTTAAAATTTGATGACTTAAACTTTGTGCTGCACTATAACCAGTTGCGTATTGATATACATAATAATTCATATAGAAATGAGGAATACGTGACCATTCTTTACTAATATCATCGTCAGTTTCTACTGCTTCACCAAAATATAGTTTGTTCAGTTTAGCATATTCTTCATTCATACGATTTGGCGTTAACGGCTCCCCAGCTTCTTCTATTTGATGTATTTTATGTTCAAATTCAGCAAACATTGTTTGACGGAATAGTGTTGCTCTAAATCGTTCTAATTCTTGGTTAAGTAACAATAGACGTCGTTCATCATCTAAATGTTTGTCCATGTAGTCACTAAGTAAAGCCTCATTACAAGTTGATGCTACCTCAGCGACAAAGATTGTATAATCGCTTAAATTTGATGGTTGATTCTGTCTACTAAAGTAACTATGTGCAGAGTGACCAAATTCATGTACTAAAGTATATAAATCAGAAACAGTGTCTGACCAGTTAAGTAAAATGAAAGGATTAGTTAAATGTCCACCGGATGAATATCCACCTGAACGTTTACCTTTATTTTCATATACATCGACCCAACGGTTATCTAGACCTTTCTTAACCACGTTTAAGTATTCTTCTCCCATTGGTTCAAGTGCTTTTAACATCCAGGATTTTGCCTCTTCATATGGCATTTCAAATTTGACATCTTTAACAAGAGGTGTATAAAGATCATACATTTTTAAATCGTCTAAACCTAGTAACTCTTGTCTAAGCTTCGTGTATCTGTGTAATAAAGGTAAGTATTTATGGACCGTTTTGATTAAGTTATCGTAAACAGCTTCTGGAATATGATTATTACTTAAAGCTCTTTCACGTGCTGAACGATAATGATGAGTTCTAGCATTAAATACATTTTTCTTAACCTCACCAGCTAAAGTAGCACCTAGCGTGTTATTATGCGCACCGTATGCTTTATAAACATTTCTAAAAGCAGAAGCTCTTAACTCACGATCATCAGACTCTAAATACTTGATAAATGTACCTTGTGTTAAAGGATAAGCTTGACCATCTTTATCTATAGCATCTTCAAATTCTAAATCTGCATTGCTGAACATTCCATATACATTAGAAGGCGTTGAAAGTGCGTCTTGTGCTTCTGTTAATAACTTTTCTGTATTCGCATCTAATATATGTGGACGTTTCTCATTAATCAATTTCAAATCAAATTCATATCGTTTTAAATCATTATTAGAATCGATAAAAGATTGAATAGTAGCTTCATCTAGTTGTAAAATTTCAGGTACTAAAAAACTCCATGCAGAGCTATATTTAATAACAAGTTGATGTGCACGCGCTTCTAAACCGGTATATTTATCATTTGCAGTATCTTGATCTTGTTTTAAATGTGCGTATACATATACCTTTTCTAATTTTGTACCTAACTCGTCTTCAAGACTTAGCGCTTCATATAATGTTTCAGCACTTTCTCCAAGATGACCTTTAAATTTTTCTTCTTCACCTATTTTAGCTTCAATACTTTTAAAAGCTTCTTCAAATGCTTCATCACTTTTAAAAATAGTTGTTAAATCCCATGTATATTCAGGATATTTACGTTCCTGTTCTTCTCTTGTTAATTGTTGACTCATAATGTAAACCTCCTTAATAATCTGAATAGCTTAATTTTCTCATTTTAGCACTACTTTTGCACGTTTAAGCTTTCGTGTTCATATAAATAATCAAATTCACGCAAAATAGTACTTAATATTTGACGTTTGTCGTATTGAAACGTTGCAAACACCCTAAACTTCACTTGACTAAGAAGTTGTTTACATAATTCGTTGTCATTTAATGTTCTTCTTAGCAACAAATATTTTAATTGCCATTCTATTGGATGCGTTATTAAATATATTTGATGTGGTACAACATATCCTAATTTACAAATTACATCAGAATCATACATATTTAATTGATACATGGCACTGAGTGTAGGTTCTAAAACACTGTGGCGCTTTCTACAATAGTTTATATAACGTTGTATATTAGAAGCAGATAACCTAAAATTGGGAACATTATTTGATTGAAAAGTCATATTTATTATATCCTCAAATTTTAAAACTTTTCTTTGAGCAACAAAATTTTTACCGCCTACATGTTGAAGTTGACTATATAATATTAATACAAACTTTTTGGAATCCCATGTTACTAATGTTCTATTAATTGGATGAATAAAAGCACTTTGAAATGGTGATAATTTAACGTATTTATATTTCAAAGGAACATCTTTAATAATCCAAATCACATTCAAACCTATTCGCTTTAAACCAGTTGTTCGGCGAATAATTTTACTGATACTTATTTTAGAAAATTGAACTTCAATTGCATTTTCTTGATTGATCACAATATCTGGATATTGCAAAACTTCTTTGTAATAAGGTTCAATTTCCACGTTAAAATTCAATGCTTTATAAATTCTTGCTAAATATAACTTTGCTTCATAATGTTCAACTGATTCTGACTTTGAACAGCGGTGATTAAAACGTGTTTTATGCGCAAAGTGAGCTATTAAAGTCATCCCTTGTTTGAGTATCACCTCAGACTTACAGTGAGGACATTGATATTTATCAAATTTGTTTGCATGTTGCGCTAAAATTTTCTGACCTTGCTGATTGATTGCCATTAACATCTCTTCACCCCATTATTAATAACGGAGTACAGCATAGTTTTACTTTTTAAAATAAAAAAAGGTGCCCAATGGCACCTTTTAAATCATTATTATTCGTTTGTATCAGTAAAGTATTTACGTACTTGAGAAGTAACATTGTGACTCATAATAATCTTAGCGTAGTCGTTTAAATAAATATTTGTTTTATCAGTTGGATATGCAAACTCCAATAACTGACTATAACTATCGTTAATCATCTCTTGTGAAACTGAATCATCAAAATGAATTGAGTAATAATATTTATTATCAATCATATATAATAAATCTTCAAATTCATCAGTGTTTTGATTATTATGATAAGCATAGTCGATAACTTGCTCTAAATCGTCAAACTTCACTATAATATTTCTCACATTTGATGGCTTATGCGCACGTCTTTGTTGTTTATCTTGATGGTTTTTCTTTTGTTGTTTACGTTGTTCAAATAAATCTTCTAAACTTTCTTCACCTTCAAGTGTTTGAGCCAATAATTCATTTACCTGATCATCAAATTGATGATTTGTATCATCATCTGACATATTCATAGCATCTTCATTTTTTGATTTAGAAATTGTTACTTCCACGCCCTTTTCAAAAGCGTGTACTTGAATCCAAAGTGGACCTTCAACTACAAAATCCTCTTCTTCATTAATTTCATCCATCATTGACCAGAAAAATTCTTCACCACGTTTACGGTTACTCCATAGGTCTTCACGACTAAAACCACGTGCTTCAATGTCACTATATGTTATAAACAATTTTACTGTTGTATCATCAACACGTTCTATTCTCATATCATCTCACTCCTTACAGTCGATGAATAGTAACCATATTGTATTAGAACGGAGGTTAAATTACAATTTATTTGTTTGATTAAATTTAACTATTATTCATTTGGACATCTATTCTAACATATTCCCTGTTTTATTAACAAAAAACTTACTTTAAATAAGATTATATATAAAACATACTAAGATTAGCTATGAAGAAAT
>NZ_KV831329.1:0-410 GCF_001837075.1 Staphylococcus sp. HMSC063F05 | reverse complement strand
GAACTGTAGTTAAGCAAGTAGGTGGGACTAAAACAGAAACGTTTTAGTCCTATTTTTTTCTATAAACGAGTATTCTTCGTTTAATAATGGCTCAAACATGTCGCATAAAATGAAAAACAAATAATCATTTAGTGTTGTTTTAACTTTTAAAAATGTAAAAGTGTTAACCGTGTTTATATTTTTTATCAATCCTTTGTAGTTATAAAAGTGACTTAGTAAAATCGTTTTTGCTATTTATTTTGTTAATGAACGGAAATAAATGGTCGCATTTATCGTTCAAAAAAATCAAAATGTGGATTCAATATAGGTAAAAAATAAGTCGTTAATGTTCAAGAAACGGACCGAATAAAATTTTAAATTTGAACTTTTCTATCCTAAACTAAGTAAAGATATTTACTTAGTTTTCTCTT